>CABUTH010000029.1 GCA_902494465.1 uncultured Collinsella sp. | reverse complement strand
GCGCACCTTTCACGGGATTGAGATGGATATAATCGAGCAGCTGTACCGCCTGCGTGTCCGACTCGACCGCGACCCGTGAATAGCGATTGTCAAACAGATGGCCTGTTCTCCCCGTTTTCCCATTGAAATACTTGGCATACGCCGTCAGCGCACACTGCATTGCCTTTGAAAGATTGTCAAATGGGTCATCAACCATCAAATGGAAGTGATTGTCCATAAGGCACCAAGCCAACACCGCCACTTTATGGTGCGCGAACCTGTCCGAGATGTCCGATAAGAAACGATATCGGTCAGAGTCATCTTCAAAAATAATCTGTTTAGAGTTACCACGGTCAAAGACGTGGTAATAACCGGTGAGCGAAACGGCGCGGGCACATCGAGGCATAATCTCTCCTTTCAAAAACTGAACAGGCAACACCTAAAAGGAGAGAAGGAACGCGAAATGCTGAGCCTGTGACCTATTTATATCCAATGAGCGGCAAAAACAGGCCCAGAACGGCAAAATGGCAAATCGATGTCTGTCCCAAATGAGTGAAAGCACTCATGTAAGTCTGTCCCCAATGAGCGGGGCGATGCAGCAGGCAGATAGTTTTAGTTAAAACGCTTCAGTTTATTGAAGCGTTTTAGTTTGTCTTTTACGGGAATCTGACCGTTCACCGAATTATTTCTTGCTATCATGCAAGGCGTAGGGTAAATCTCCGATCGCAAGGAGACACAAATGGTGAAAAAGTCACCGGAAAACACTACTCCCGCAATTGTGGACAACGTAGAGGCGCTTGAGGCTAAGCTCGCTCAGATGCGAGAGGCCCAGGCGCTTTTTGCTACGTACACGCAGGAGCAGGTCGACAAGATCTTCTATGAGGCCGCCATGGCCGCCAACAAGGCTCGTATCCCGTTGGCGAAGATGGCCATCGAGGAGACCGGCCGCGGCGTTCTTGAGGACAAGGTCATCAAGAACCACTACGCCGCAGAGTACATCTACAACGCTTACAAGAACACCAAGACCTGTGGTGTCCTGGAGCGCGACGAGGCTTACGGCATCACCAAGATCGCCGAGCCCATCGGCATCGTGGGCGCCGTCATCCCGACGACCAACCCCACCTCCACCGCGATCTTCAAGACGCTGATCTGCCTGAAGACCCGCAACGCCATCATCATCTCCCCGCACCCGGCTGCCGCCAAGTGCACCATCGCCGCCGCCAAGCTCGTGCTTGACGCCGCCGTCAAGGCCGGCGCCCCCGAGGGCATCATCGGCTGGGTCGATGTCCCCTCCATCGAGCTGACCAACATGGTCATGCGCGACGTCGACATCATCCTCGCCACCGGTGGCCCGGGCATGGTCAAGGCCGCCTACTCCTCGGGCAAGCCCGCCCTGGGCGTTGGCGCCGGTAACACCCCGGTCGTCATCGACGACACCGCCGACGTGCTGCTCGCCGTCAACTCCATCATCCACTCCAAGACCTTCGACAACGGCATGATCTGCGCTTCCGAGCAGTCCGTAACTGTCATCGACAGCATCTATGACCAGGTTAAGGCCGAGTTCCAGAAGCGCGGCTGCTACTTCGTCAAGCAGGGTGCCGAGATGGAGGCCCTGCGTGCCGCCATGTTCAAGAACGGCGCTCTCGATCACCGCATCCCCGGCATGGCCGCTGCCAAGATCGCCGAGCTCGCCGGCATCGAGGTTCCCGCCAAGACCAAGATCCTGATCGCCGAGGTCACCTCCACCGACCCCGCCAAGGAGGAGTTCTCCCACGAGAAGCTCTCCCCGGTCCTGGCCATGTACCACGCCAAGGACTTCCAGGAGGCCGTCGACAAGGCCGAGCACCTCGTGCTCGCCGGTGGCCCGGGCCACACCGCCTCTCTGTACGTGCACCCTGCCCAGGCCGAGAAGATCAGCCTGTTCGAGCACGTCATGAAGGCCTGCCGTATCGTCATCAACACCCCGTCCTCGCACGGCGGCATCGGTGACCTGTACAACTTTGGCATGAAGCCGTCTCTGACCCTGGGCTGCGGCTCCTGGGGCGGCAACTCCGTCTCCGAGAACGTTGGGGTGAAGCACTTGATCAACGTTAAGACTGTGGCCGAGCGCCGTGAGAACATGCTGTGGTTCCGCGCTCCCGAGAAGGTCTACTTCAAAAAGGGTTCCACGCCCGTCGCCCTCGACGAGCTGGGCAACGTCATGGGCAAGAAGCGCGCCTTCATCGTCACCGACCAGTTCCTCTTCAAGAATGGCAACACCCGCGCCATCGAGGCCAAGCTCGACGAGATGGGCATCGCCCACGACTGCTTCTACGACGTCGAGCCCGATCCGTCGCTGCAGTGCGCACGTCGCGGCGCCAAGCAGATGGCTCTCTTTGAGCCGGACGTCATCATCGCCGTCGGCGGTGGCTCCGCTATGGACGCCGGCAAGATCATGTGGATGATGTACGAGCACCCCGAGTGCAAGTTTGAGGACATGGCCATGGACTTCATGGACATCCGCAAGCGTATCTTCACCTTCCCCGAGATGGGTAAGAAGGCCTACTTCGTCGCCGTCCCGACCTCCTCGGGTACCGGCTCCGAGTGCACGCCGTTCGCCATCATCACCGACAAGGAGACCGGCATCAAGTGGCCGCTCGCCGACTACGCGCTGCTCCCCAACATGGCTATCGTCGACGCCGATAACTGCATGACCGCCCCGCGCGGCCTGACCGCTGCCTCCGGCATCGACGTCATGACCCACGCCATCGAGTCCTACGTCTCCATCATGGCTTCTGACTACACCAAGGGCCTCTCCGAGCGCGCTGCCAAGCTCGTCTTCGAGAACCTGCCCTCCAGCTTCACGAACGGCGCCAAGGACCCGCACGCCCGCGAGGAGATGCACAACGCCTCCTGCATGGCCGGTATGGCCTTCGCCAACGCCTTCCTGGGCCTCAACCACTCCATGGCCCACAAGCTCGGCGCTTTCCATCACCTGCCCCACGGCCTCGCAAACGCTGTCATCCTGACCCGCGTCATGCGCTACAACGCCGCCGAGGCTCCCGTCAAGATGGGTACCTTCTCCCAGTATCCTTACCCCAACGCGCTGCACAACTACGCCGAGATGGCCAAGTACTGCGGCATCGAGGGCAAGGACGACAAGGAGGTCTTCGAGAACTTCATCACGAAGCTCGAGGAGCTCAAGGACTTCATCGGCGTCAAGAAGACCATCGCCGACTACGGTGTTGACGAGCAGTACTTCCTCGACACCCTCGACGAAATGACCGAGCAGGCATTCAACGACCAGTGCACCGGCGCCAACCCGCGCTACCCGCTCATGAGCGAGATCAAGGAGCTCTACCTGGACGCCTACTACGGCCGCGAGCCCCAGGATTACGCCGTCTGCTAGTTTTAGCACGGTTTTTAACGGCGGGGGTGCACGGGTGTTTCACACACCCCCGCCGTCGCTTCTATCGCATCGTTGAAAGGATGCAACCATGCTGCTACCCGATTCCAAGACCGAGCTCGTCCGCCGTGGCAACAAGGTCGTTTACGACCTGGGCGACAAGATTGTCAAGGTCTTTAACGAGACCAAGCCTGTCTCCGACGTGTTCAACGAGGCTTTGAATCTTGCCCGCATCAATGAGTGCGGCATCCGCAGCCCCAAGGCGCTCGAGGTTTCCCAGCTCGAGAACGCCAACGACTGGGCGCTCGTGACCGAGAAGGTTCCGGGCACCACCCTCGCCGAGAAGATGACTGCCGAGCCCCAGCGCTTTGGTGAGTACCTCGAGATGTTCGTCGACCTCCAGATCGAGATCCACGGCTACACCTCCCCGCTGCTCAACCGTCAGCGCGACAAGTACGCCCGCATGATCGACAGCCTTGATCAGCTCAATGCCACCACGCGCTACAACCTTCAGGAGCGTCTGGACGGCATGACCAAGGAGTTCAAGGTCTGCCACGGCGACTTCAACCCCTCCAACGTCATCGTCGGCGACGACGGCCAGCTCTATGTGTGCGACTGGGCACACGCCACCCAGGGCTCCCCTGCTGCCGACGTTGCCACCACCTACCTGCTCTTTGCCCTCAACAGCAAGGATCAGGCTGAGGCCTACCTGGAGCTCTACTGCGACCGCGCCGACATGCCCATGCAGGTCGTGCGTCAGTGGACGAGCATCGTCGCCGCTTCCGAGCTCGCTCGTAAGCGCAACGTGAACGATGAGTTCCTGAAGAACTGGATCGACGTCGTCGATTATCAGTAATATCTGAGCGATTTATTTCGCATCGGAGGCACAAGGAAAACCCCGCAGCTCGCATGGGCTGTGGGGTTTTCCTTTTAGATATCGAGGATGCCACAAGATAAAAGGACGGCCCCGCATCTCCCCGATCTGGAGAAATGCGGGGCCGTCCCGTATATCGAACTACAAGCGAAATCGTCGATTAACGGCGTGCTGCCTTCACAAGCTCGGCGACCTTGGCGACGACCTCGTCGATCGCCACATCCTCGCGCTCACCCGTGGCACGGTCCTTGAGCTCAACGGTGCCATTCTTAAGGCCACGCTTACCCAGAACGACCTGATACGGGAAGCCCATAAGGTCGTTGTCGGCAAACTTAAAGCCGGGACGCTCGTCGCGGTCGTCGACGACAACCTCGATACCCTCGGCGCACAGGCCATCAACGATCTGCTCGCAGACGGTAGCGCACTCCTCCTTCTTGGGATCGAGCGGAATCACCGCGACCTCGTACGGGGCAACGGAGACCGGCCAGACGATACCGTGCTCGTCGTTGTGCTGCTCCACGACGGCAGCGAGCGAGCGGGACACACCAACGCCGTAGCAGCCCATGATGAGCGGCTTCTCCTTGCCGTCCTCGTCCATAAAGGTGGCACCCATGGCCTCGGAATACTTGGTGCCCAGCTGGAAGACCTGAGAGACCTCGATGCCGCGGGCAGCGGAGAGCGGCTTGCCGCAGTGCGGGCAGGGGTCGCCGGCGACAACGGTGACCAGATCGGCCCACTCATCGACGGTAAAGTCGCGCTCGGGGCAGGCACCGGTAAAGTGATAATCGACCTCGTTGGCACCGCAGGCCCACTGCTTGGAATCGCGCAGGCTCTCGTCGCACACCAGACGAATACCATCGGGCAGGTTAACCGGTCCGATAAAGCCCTTGTGCAGACCGTTCGCCTGAAGCTCCTCGTCGGTCATCATGCGATAGCCCTTGCCAAAGACGTGCTCGGCCTTGCAATCGTTGAGCTCGTGATCGCCCGGAACAATGGCCACGACCGGCTTGCCCTCGGCGTCGATGAGTGCCAGCGACTTGCGCGTGCCGTTCTCGGGGAACCCAAAGAACTTAGCAACAGCCTCAATGGTGCCCATGCCCGGAGTCTCAACCTTGGTGAGCGTACCGTCACCAGGACCCTCGGTCACGACGACCTTGGTGCTTGCCGCCTCGTCATCGGCAGCAAAGCCGCAATCGTCGCAGTAGACGAGCGAAGCCTCGCCGGCGTCGGCCAAAGCCATGTACTCGACGGAGGTATCGCCACCGATCTCACCGGAGTCGGCAACAACGGGCAGGGCCTTGATATAGCAGCGCTCGCAGATGTTAGCGTAGGCCTGCTTCATCTTGTCATACTCCTCCTGCAGGCTCTCCTGCGTGGCGGAGAAGCTGTAGGCGTCCTTCATGATGAACTCGCGACCGCGCATCAGGCCAAAGCGGGGGCGGAACTCGTCGCGGAACTTATCCTGGATGTGGTAGAGGTTAACGGGTAGCTGCTTGTAGGAGCGCAGCTCATTGCGCACCAGGGCCGTGACGGTCTCCTCGTGCGTGGGGCCCAGGACGAACTCGCGACCGTGACGGTCGTCAAAGCGCACAAGCTCCTTGCCATAGGCGTCGATGCGGCCGGACTCACGCCACAACTCGGCATCGACCATGATAGGCATCATAAGCTCCTGGGCGCCGGCGGCGTCCATCTCGTCGCGCACGATGTTCTCGATCTTGCGAATCGAGCGCCAAGCAAGCGGCAGGTAGGAATATAGACCGGCGGCCTCCTTGCGGATCATGCCGGCACGGAGCAGCAGACGGTGGCTGGCGAGCTCAGCGTCCGCCGGATCCTCTTTAAGCGTCGGCGCATAAAGCTTAGACATATACATTGCTCGGGTCATTTATTTCTCCTCAATTAGCTTGTCGACCTCGGCCATAAGCGCGTCGACAATTTGGTCCTCAGCTACTTTACCAATGATCTGGCCATGCGAAAAGAGCAAGGCCTGACCACGTCCGCAAGCAACGCCCAGGTCGGCATCAGAAGCCTCACCGGGGCCATTAACGGCACATCCCATAACGGCAATCGAAAGCGGCGCGGCATAGTTCTTAAGCCGCTCGGTTACTTCCTCGGCGATGGGAATCAGGTTAACCTGGCAGCGGGCGCACGTGGGGCACGAGACAATCTCGGGACCACGGCGACGCAGGCCCAGCGACTGCAAAATTCCCCAGGCAACCGGCGGCTCCTCAACCGGATCGGCTGTGAGCGACACACGCATGGTGTCGCCAATGCCTTCGGAAAGCAAGATACCCAAGCCTACAGAGCTCTTGATGGTGCCCTGGAGCTTGGTCCCCGCCTCCGTCACGCCCAGGTGAAGCGGAACGTGGGGAATCTCACGCGACAGGGCTCGATAGGTATCAAGCGTCGTTTGCACGCTATGGGCCTTGGCCGAAAGCACAATGTTCGTAAAGCCGCGGTCCTCAAAGTGCTTGACGAAGCGCTCGCTCGACATCACGAGCTTTTCGGGCTGCGTGAGGTCTTCGCGCTCGGCGATATCCTGCTCAAGCGAGCCCGCGTTCACGCCAATGCGAATCGCGCACCCAGCGGCGCCCGCGGCATCGATCACGGCATCGACCTTGGCCCAATCGCCAATGTTGCCGGGATTGATGCGGAGCTTGGCGGCACCGGCCTCCACAGCGCCAATGGCCAGCTTGTGGTTAAAGTGGATATCGGCAACGATTGGCACCGGAGACTCGGCACAGATGGTGCGGAAACCCTCAAGCGCGGCCTCAGTGGGCACGCTCACACGCACGATATCGCAGCCAGCCTGAGCCAACGCGCACACTTGCGCAAGCGTTGCCTGAGCATCAGCGGTATCGGTGCAGGTCATGGATTGGACCACCACCGGCGCGCCGCCACCGATCTGCACACCGCCCACATGCACGGGGCGCGTCAACTCGCGAGGCAAAGGATGGGATAAAGACAATCCAAACACTCCCCTACAGAATAAATCGAAGGATGTCGGAACGAAGCATATAGACAAACAGCAGTGCGAAGAGCGCGATGCCCACATAGCTCACAATCGTCTGGACCTTGAGCGGAAGCTCGCGGCCCACAATCTTTTGAATGATCTCGATGACCAGCTTACCGCCATCGAGTGGTGGGATGGGAAGCAGGTTCATAAAGCCAAGCGAGAACGAAATGAGGGCGGCAAACGAAAGGAATGTAGCAGGGCCGGCAGCAGCAGCCTGTGAGGACATAACGCTAATTCCCACGATCGAGGAGGACTGATCGAGGATCTCCATCGTATGCTGCGGCTGGAGTAGGCGCATCACGCCCTCCGCTGTCTGCACGACATAGGAGAACGACAGGCGAGCCGACGTGATGGGGTCTAAACGGACCACCTGCGTAGAGGCATACACACCTAGGCGCTCGTCCTCTTTGAGCGCAACCGTGGTCGAATGCTGCTTGCCGTCACGCTCGTACTCGATGGCGATATCGTCCTTACCGGCAGCCTTGCCGATGGCATCGTAAACATCCATCCAGGTAGAGCACGATACTCCGTCAACCGAAAGGATCGCGTCGCCGCCCTCGATACCCGCCTTGGCGGCAATAGACCCCTCGTCAACCTGACCGATCACGTTGGTATCCATCGGCACGGTGACACCCGCAATGGAATAGATACTCATAAGGAGCAAAAAGCCTGTCAAGATATTGACAATAATGCCCGCGAGCAGCATAAAGGCGCGCTTGAGAAAACCCTGGCCCAGATAGGTATGCGAACGCTCTTGCGCAAGAAACTCGGCTTCGCCGTACGGCAGCTCCCACACATCGCCCTCGGTAGTCGCATGCTCTCGATCGAAACGGCGGCCGTCAAAGGTGGTGTAACCCGCCGCATCTCGTGGCAGCGTCTGATACTTGGTGGGATAGTAGCTCGGCGAGGGCTTCTCCCCTTCCTCATACCAAGGCGCGATAGAGCCCCAACCCAAGAGCAAGGCGCATGCCTCGAGCACAACCTCCTCGGATAGCTCGAGCTCGGCGGCAAGGTCGGCCACGGTCACGCGACCATGACGATAGATAGCCGCGAGCACGCGATCGGCATACGAGACGTCGGTCGGATCCATACCGCAGATGGCAGCGTAGCCACCCAGCAGCAGCGGGGTCACGCCAAACTTGGTTCCAATGCGACGCGACGTGTAATGGATGTCAAAGCGGCACGGCAGGCCCAAAAAGAACTCGGTCACACGGACGCCGCAGGCACGCGCCGCCAAAAAGTGGCCGCCCTCGTGCAAAAACACGAGGACGGAAAGCATCAGCAGGCCCCAAAAGACCGATGAGAGAACGCTCAGAACAGTATCCATAAAACGAAAAAGCAATCCTTATGGGTTAGGAACGGGTTGCGGCGAGCACCTGCGCAGCCTTTTCACGCGCCCATGCATCGATGTCGCGAAGCTGCTCAAACGAATCGACCGCCTGCATATCGTGGGAATCCATGCAGGATTCCACAATGCGATCGATATCGGTAAAGCTGCAGCCATCGTGCAGGAAGGCATCGACGGCGACCTCGTTGGCGGCATTGAGCACGCACGGCATGGTGCCACCCGTCTTGCCGGCACGTTCGGCCAGTGCCAGACAGCGGAAGGTATCCAAGTCGGCAGCATCAAACGTGAGCTGCCCCAGCTCGCAGAAATCGATACGAGGCGCCGGGGTATCCCAACGCTCGGGATACGAGAACGCGAACTGGATGGGAATACGCATGTCGGAAGCACCGAGATGCGCCATCACGGAGCCGTCGGCGAACTCAACCATAGAGTGAATCTTGGACTGACGCTGCACGACCACGTTAATGAAATCGAGGTCGCAGTTAAACAGATGCATGGCCTCAATGCGCTCCAGGCCCTTGTTCATGAGGGTGGCGGAGTCGATGGTGATCTTGGCACCCATGGCCCACGTGGGATGTGCGAGGGCATCGGCACGCGTCACGCGGTCGAGCTCGTCGCGGGTGCGGCCAAAGAACGGACCGCCCGAGCAGGTGAGCCAAATACAATGAGCCTCGCGTGGGTTCTCCCCCAGATAGCACTGGTAGATGGCGGAGTGCTCAGAGTCGACTGGAATAAGCTGGCCCGGTTGCGCCAACGGCATAAGCAAGTCGCCGCCGACGACGAGGGACTCCTTGTTGGCAAGGGCAAGACGCTTATTCGAGGTCAAGGCCGCATGGCTCGCCTCGAGACCGGCGGCGCCCACAATAGCGACGAGCACGCAGTCGACATCGTCGCGACGCGCGAGCTCGCAAACCGCCTGCGCGCCAACGCCGAGCTTCGTTCCCTCGGGCAACTCCTGCAGCACGGCGTCATCGCCATGAGCGACATCGGCCACGGCAACCGCCGGAACCGAGAACTCGCGGGCAGCGGCAACGAGCTCGGAGGTACTGGAGTTAACGGACAGCGCCGTCACCTGCAGGCGATCGGCATGCTGGCGGCACACATCGAGCGCCTGGGTGCCGATAGAGCCCGTACAACCCAGGATGGCAACACGGAGACGTCCATCGGGGCCATACGTCGTCTGGAAGGACATTACAGCACGCCTCCGATCATCAAAAGCAGCTGAGCAGTAATGCAGCCGAAGATAAGCGAGTCGCTACGGTCGAGCATGCCGCCATGGCCCGGGATAAGGTTGCCGGAATCCTTGACGCCCACGCCACGCTTGATGCGCGACTCGATGAGGTCGCCGATAACGCCCAAAATGGACACGACCACGCCGCACAGCAGCGCATAGGGCAGGCTGAGTTTGTAGAAGTGCGTCGCCCACAGGATGAGCCAAATCAAAACCGAGCCCAGGATGCCGCCGACAAACCCCTCCCAGCTCTTTTTGGGAGAGATCTTGGGAACCATCTTGTGCTTACCGATACGGCTGCCCACGATGTAGGCAAACGAATCGGAGACCCAAAGGGACGCGCAAACGCCCACCGAAAGAAGGGCGCCGGCAAAACCGGGCACGGCATCGCGCAGCAGCACGATAGCCGACAGCATAAAGCCAGTGTAGATGGGACCCATGAGCGTCACGGCCACATCAGAGATGCGGGTACGCGGCGACCAGACATACCAAATGCCCACAGCGAGCATCAGGGCAAAAAGCAGGGCATTCAGCAGCATCGAATCGCCCAACGCCGACAGCGGAAAGAGTACGGCGGCAGCGATACCCATGCGCTCGTTAGCCATCTTGCCATCGAGCCTTGTCATACGGAAAAACTCATAGCAGCACAGGCCGCTCATGACGGAAACAAAGATGGCCGTGGGCACGATACCCAAAACCAGGCACAGGATAAAGACAACGGCGTAGACGATACCGGCGGCGGCACGGGTAATAAAGCCCGACAGCCACGAACCGGTGCCGCCCTTCGCTGCAGGCGCTCCCGCAGTGGCAGCTTTGCGCGCAGGCGTCATGGGAGCAGATGCCTTGGGACGATCGGACACGATTAAGCCTCCTCGGTCTTGCTCAGTCCACCAAACCTACGGTCACGGCCCTGATAGGCCAAAATGGCGTCGATAAGGCCCCAACGATCAAAGTCGGGCCAATAGGTATCGGTGACGTAGAATTCGGAATAAGCCACCTGCCACAGCAGATAGTTCGAAAGGCGCAGCTCACCAGAAGTGCGAATCACAAGCTCAGGATCGGGAAGGCCAGCGGTATAGAGGTGGGAAGCCACCATGTCGTCATCAATTGCGCCAGGATCGATCTTACCGGCGGCAGCGTCGAGTGCTATCTGACGGACAGCGCGGGTAATCTCGGCACGCGCGCCGTAGTTGACGGCAAGCGCCAGCGTCATGCCGGTGTGATTGGCGCACTCGGCAAGACCTCGCTCAAAGACATCGCGGGTCTTCTTAGGCAGTGCGGAAATATCGCCCAAAAAGACACCGCGCACGTTTTCGCGCTTAAGCAGCGGCAACTCATCGATAAACGTCTTGGCAAACAAATGCATCAAAACGTTGACCTCGTGCTGCGGACGATTCCAGTTTTCGGTGGAAAACGCATAGGCCGAAAGGACGTCGACACCCAAGCGCACGCATGCGGTAATGATCTCACGCAGGGAGACGATACCCGCCTTATGGCCCTCGGTGCGTGCAAGACCGCGCGACGTGGCCCAACGACCGTTACCGTCCATGATGCACGAGATATGGTGCGGAATGTTATTGAGGTCAAGGTCGGAAAAACCGACGCCCGCAGGGGCGTCGGCAAAGTACTCGACCAGTTTATGCTCGTCGTATTGCACCTTAGATCTCCATGACCTCGGCTTCTTTTTCCTTCAGAAGCTCCTCGACCTTGGCGACATACTCATCAGTGTGCTTCTGGACCTTGGCCTGCTCGCGACGGACATCGTCCTCGGTGAGCTCCTCATCGCGCTCGAGCTTGTTGTTGAAGTCGCGACGGATGTTACGGATAGAAACCTTGGCCTGCTCGGCGTACTCGCGGCACTCCTTGACGAGCTCGCGACGGCGCTCCTCAGTGGGAGCCGGGAACGGAAGACGAACGACGGTGCCATCGGAGTTGGGGGTAATACCCAGATCGGAAGCGCCGATGGCCTTGACGATAGCATTGATGAGTGCCTTGTCCCACGGCTCGATGAGCAGCATGTGGGCCTCGGGGGTCTTGACGGCGGCAACCTGCGTGACCGGCGTGGGAACACCGTAATAATCGACGGTGATGTCGGACAGAATGTTGGCATTGGCGCGGCCGGTACGGACCTTGGAGAAGTTATGCTTGAGGGACTCGAGCGACTTGTCCATATGGGCGGTGATGTTCTCTGCCATGCTTAATCCTCCTGATAGACGAGCGTGCCGACGGGCTCACCCGAAAGCGCGCGCTTGACGGTGTCCTCGCCATCGATGTTGAGGACCAAAATCGGCATACGGTTGTCCTGGCACAGTGCCGTAGCCGTGGAATCCATAACCTGCAGACCGCGGACGAGAACCTCGTGATAGGTAATCTTGTCAAAACGGACGGCATCAGCGCACTTGACGGGATCCTTATCGTAGATGCCGTCAACCTTGGTGGCTTTAATCAGAATCTCGGCGCCGATCTCACACGCACGAAGAGCCGCGGCGGTGTCGGTCGTAAAGTACGGATTGCCCGAACCGGCGGCAAAAATAACGACGTCGCCTTTGGAAAGGTGGTTGATGGCGCGACGGCGAATATAGGGCTCGCAGATCTCGTTCATCTGGATAGCGCTCATCACGCGGCAGGGAACATCGTTATGCTCGAAGGCATCCTGCAGGGCGAGCGCGTTCATAACGGTTGCCAGCATGCCCATGTAGTCGGCCTGAGCACGCTCCATGCCACCGGCAGCGCCTGCCATGCCGCGGAAAATATTGCCGCCGCCGACAACGACGCCGACCTCATGGCCAACGGCTAGCAGCTCCTTGACCTGCTTGGCAAGATGGTCGGTAACCTTGGGGTCGATGCCATATTGGCCGTCGCCCATCAGTGCTTCGCCGGAAAGCTTAAGAAGCACGCGTTTATATCGGATGTCGGACAAAGCGATCCTCCTTTAATTAGACTCTCAATATGATATCAAAGGCTCTGATAAGAGCCATGAAAAAGCAGGCTGTGAGTAAAACCCACAGCCTGCTCATTACCAGCTACAAGAGCTTATTTACTCGCCACGGACCAGACGGTCAAAGGCAACGACGGTAATGGTGTCGCCGAGCTCCTTGGAGACCTGCTCAGCGTACTTCTTGATGGTAAGGGAGCTGTCCTTGATGAACTCCTGCTCGGTGAGCACGGACTGCTTGTAGAACTTCTCCAGACGGCCAACAGCCATCTTCTCCTGGATAGCCTCGGGCTTGCCGGACTCGGCAGCCTGGGCCATGTAGATCTGCTTCTCGTGCTCGACGGTCTCGGCCGGAACCTGATCGCGGGTAGCGCAGATCGGGGCGACGGCGGCAACCTGAAGGGCAACGTCGTGAGCGAAGGTCTTGAAGGACTCAGCCTGAGCGGTCTCGGCCTTCTCGAAGGCAAACTCGACGAGGACGCCGATCTTACCACCCATGTGGATGTAAGAAGCGAGCGCGCCGTTCTCAGCCTTGCGGGCAGCGAAGCGGGAAATCTTCATGTTCTCGCCCATGATGTGAATCATCTCGGTGAGCTCGGAGGAAACGGTCTCCTCGCCCATCGGCTTCTCGAGCAGAGCGTCGACGTCAGCAGGCTCGGTGGTAGCGACAACCTCAGCGACCTTGGAAGCAAAGCCGGTGAACTTGGCGTTGGAGCCAACGAAGTCGGTCTCGCAGGAGAGCTCGAGCAGAGCGCCGGTCTTGCCATCCTCGGAGACGAACGCGGCGACAGCGCCCTCGTTGGTCTCACGGCCAGCCTTCTTGGCAGCCTTGGCAAGGCCGTTCTTACGCAGAACGTCGACAGCGGCGTCCATGTCGCCGTCAGCCTCGACGAGAGCCTTCTTGCACTCCATCATCGGGGAGTCGGTCATCTCGCGGAGCTGCTTGACCATAGCGGCGGTAATCTGGGCCATTGTGGTTCCTTTCAAAGAGATGAAAAAGAATTAACTAAGACTGATTTACTCGGCCTTGGGCTCAGCGGCCATCTCGGCCTCGGAGACCTGCTCCTTGCCGGAGCCAGCGAGGCAGGCGTCAGCCATGAGCTCGCACATAAGGGTGACAGCGGAGATAGCGTCATCGTTGCAGGGGATGCCGTACTCGACCTCGTCGGGATCGGAGTTGGTGTCGATCAAAGCGACGACGGGGATGTTCAGGCGCTGAGCCTCCTTGATGGCGTTCTCCTCGCGCTTGGTGTCGATGACGAAGAGAGCCTGGGGCAGACCCTTCATGTCGCGGGCGCCACCGAGGTTGGTCTGGAGCTTGGTGAGCTCCTTGCCGAGAACAGCCTGCTCCTTCTTGGGCAGAACAGCCATGCGGCCGTCCTCGACCATGGCCTCGAGCTCCTCCATGCGGTTGATGCGGGAGCGGATGGTGACGAAGTTGGTCAGCATACCGCCGAGCCAACGCTGGTTGATGTAAGGCATGTTGGCGCGCTCAGCAGCGTTCTTGACGGCCTCCTGAGCCTGCTTCTTGGTGCCGACGAACAGCACGTTGCCACCCTTGGCGACGTTCTTGACGAAGGTGTAGGCCTGGTCGGCGTCGAGGATAGTCTGCTTGAGGTCGAGGATGTAGATGCCGTTGCGCTCACCGAAGATGAACGGCTTCATCTTGGGGTTCCAGCGACGGGTCTGGTGACCGAAGTGGCAGCCGGCCTCGAGCAGGGTGCGGATATTAATCTTGGTAGCCATGTTAAACCTCCTGTGGTTTGCCTCCGCGCGGGGTCATCCTCCAAAACCAACCCGGACATGTGCTACCAAAGCCCGGGCACCACGGTATGAAGTAGCCGCGCGTGCGTGATAAAAACATGTTGCCGTGAAGCAACCCGATGAATGATAGCAGGAATGCCTCTTCCTGCCAACCCGCAATCAAAACCACACACCTGAGTGCGGCGCGGGACGTCCCAGCCACTATTCGCCGCGGGGATGGGCTTGAGCCACAGCCCGCTTAAGCCGATCGGGTGTGAGATGCGTGTAGATCTGCGTCGTGGACAGGCTCGCATGACCTAGCAGCTCTTGAACCGAGCGCAGGTCCGCACCGCCCTCGAGCAAGTCGGTCGCAAAGGTATGGCGCATCGCATGCGGGGCGATGTCAGCCGGAATGCCGGCGAGCGTCGCCAGCGTATGGAACCGCCGCCGGAGCATCGCGGCGCTCATGCGATTGCCGCGCGCCGATATAAGCAGCGGATGCGGCCCGGTAGCGAGGTCGCGGCGCTTTGCCCGAGCGAGCAACTCCGGCCTCCCCTCTTCAATATAGAGACGCGTCACATCGAGCGCACGACGATACAGAGGAACGATGCGCTCCTTGCTTCCCTTGCCCCACAGGCGCAGCGTGCGCTCGGACCATGAGATGGATTCCACATTGAGCGCCGCAAGCTCTGAGATGCGGGCACCCGAGGCATAGAGCAACTCGAGCATCGCCGCATCGCGCAGTCCCGCGGGTGTTGAGGTATCAGGCGTCTTGAGCAGCGCCTCGACCTGCTGGGTCGTAAGGACGCCCGGCAGGTCACGCGGCAGCTTGGGCGACGCGATCGCCGAGACCGCATCGCCCTCGACAATCCCCTCGGCAGCCATCCAGCGATAGAGAGATCGAATAGCCGACAGGTGCGCCGCAAGCGTTCGGGTAGCCACCTGCTCACGCGAAAGCTCGGCAAGATAGCGACGAATGGTGCGCACGTCGGCAGCGAAAGCATCGATATCCTCGCGCTCGCACCAGGCAGCAAAGCGCTCCAGCCTCGAGCCATAGGCCGTCACCGTGTTGGGAGAAAGTCCCTCGACGCGTGCGATATAGGCGATAAACGAGTCGACGGTGTCGTACAGGTCAAAGGCTATGACCGGTCGCCTCCAAACAAGTCGGAACGCGTGGCCAAGTAGGCATCGAGGGCCTCGAGCGCACGGTCCGCATAGGCCTGGTAGCGGTCGCGCTTGCTGCGGCGCTTACCATCTTCGAGTGGCGGCACCAGGCCAAAGTTGACATGCATAGGCTGATAGCCCACGGTGGCAGGATCGGTCGCATAGCCCACGAGCGCACCCAGGGCACCCACACGCGGCAACTCGACGCCCGCGGCACCGATAGCCTCGGCATAGGTGTTGAGCGCCGCGAGCAGACCTGTCGCCACGGCTTCCATGTATCCCTCGGTACCGGTGATCTGACCGGCCAGACGCACGCCGGTACCGGGCACGGCAAAGGTGCCATCGAGCACGTGCGGGGCGTCGACAAAGGTATTGCGGTGCATGACACCGTAGCGGAAGAACTCAGTGTTCTCCAGGCCCGG
>CABUTH010000028.1 GCA_902494465.1 uncultured Collinsella sp. | reverse complement strand
GATATAGGGAGAGGGCCTGACCCCATATCGTTGGGGCCAGGCCCGATTTTGCCTCTTGACAATGTCCTGCTCATATTAAAAGGCACCGAGTATTCCGCCGTGCTTTTCTTCCTTTTCGTTATCACTGTGGAACAGAGACATACTGATTCCTTTCGTTAATTCCAAACCACGCACTCCGCGTGTCTAATGAATTGCGAAATGCCGAGCCGACAGGCATGCCGAAAGTCCGTGCGCCCCAATCTATCCCCCGACTTAGCTTGATAAATTATAGCCCTCAATCCATCGCATTTAGTCACCCGCCGGCGAGCGGTAATAATGTCGCACCTTTGGTCAACTGACGAAGAACCGGGAGGGTTCGAACCCCAGATACCCTTTTGGGGCATACCCGCTTAGCGGGCGAGTGTCTTCGGACTCTCGGTCAGCTCTTCGTAACGGCCGTTTTAGCTGTAACTAAACTCGTCGGATGGAACAAGGGGAAAGGTACAGGAGCCGCGCACGCCGTAATGCCAAAATGCCTCGGCTAAAGTTACTAGCTCTCGTGATAGGCCAGAATCGACCGGCACGGATACCCTTCAGAGCCGCATTCCGCGGACGCTACGACCTTTCCGTCTTTATAAAACTCAACATACCAAACGTACGTTGCCGCCCCCTCCCAATAGCTTGGCCTATCAGCGACCTTGTACGTAATAGAGGCGTCATCTGGCACAATCAACTCGCGCTTGGCGTTTGCAATGAACGCATCCATGTCGGCGATCACGCCATCGTCGCCCGCAGCGGCCTCCCCATCGTCGCCGCTATCGGATGCCGCTTCAGATGGTGCTTGAGATGCGCCAGTTCGATCGTCTGCAGTGCCAGAGCCGTCCTTCAAAGAGCTCTCCGAAGGCTCCGCTCCTTTGAATGCCTTCCATATATCGCTGCTTGCAGACGGCTTTTCAATGTCGGCCTCCGGATGCTCCCCGGCAATCTCGTCAAGAATTTTGCACGCTTCTTCACGCCCCTGGACCATCGTCTCCTGTGGTTTGCCACCATCCTCGACGGTCCTCACCAAGTAGGCGCCATTCTGTCTATCGAATTCCTTATTTTGAATTTGCACCGCGTCTACGACCTCAGGACCCTTTGCAGTAAGCGAAATATAGAAATCCGTCTGGTTACAATCCTGACTACAAGTAAATTTAACGATGCCGTCCTTGCAGACAGTAATGACTTGGCTCTCACCCTGAGCAATAAAACCGTCATACCGATTCGTCATATTGCTGGAGCCTTCTACCATCTCTGACGAAGGCATAACCGAAACGACCTTTCCATCAACAAAGCAGTAGGCACCTACAATCGCCGAAATATCGTTCTGCGCATCGACAGACCCAATAAGCAGCTCGTCAATTCCGTCACCGTTCAAATCATCGAAAGCATAGTAGTAGTTTAAAAAGCCGGGAGCATTCTGGCTGTCATAAACGAATATCTGTCCCAGCCCAGAATCATCGCCGCGCCCCAGAGCCCAGTCGTCGTAGTTGGCAGTACCAGCTCCCTTCTGCTCGCAATAGCTCACAAAGTCCTCGTAACGCGCAACCACGCCCTCGTAGGCCTCGTGCGCTTTCTTGTTAGCTGCCGCGACCTTCTTTTTAGACGACTTATTCTCGACTGCAGCCGGCTGTTCCTGCTGCTGCAGCTGAGGCAGCACAAAGGCCTCGTAAGCTTTGACCAGTGCGTAGGCGACACCAGCGGTAAAGATGATTGCTGCAAGAATGGTGACAAACGTAGGCACGGCAAAACGGCCGATCTGCCGACGCTGCATCATAAAGGCCGCAAAGGACATATGCTCAGAGGGCGCCGGAGAAGCGCTCTCTGCGCGAGATGCAGCAGGATCGCTCGTCGCTTTTCTATCAGCAGGCGCCTTTGGTGTACCTGAAGGAAGCGGCTGCTGAGCATTCGCCGGCGCATCATCCACATCCAACGGTTTTCCGCATGCGGAACAGTATCGCGCCCCGTCTTTGATCTTTGCCCCGCAGCTTGCGCAGTACATATATCCCCCCTAGAACTTCAGCATATCGAAACGATAGCCCACAGCCTGCAAACAGAAAAGGCCCAGGACAATTTGCTCGACTGTAAACCTGTTTCTTTCACCTTTCAAATTCGCCTGATCCCACGCGGAAGGCATGCGACGGGCTACTTGCTAGGCGCGAGCCATGTGCAGCTTGATTACCTTGAAGATGATGTTGGCAACCGAGACGATAGGCCAAAGTGCCACCATCGTCATCGGGGCTAATTCGGGAACAACCGGAACCGCTCCGTGAATCACGCTGCCCAACCAGTAAAAAAGCATCAAAACAACGACAGGAAGGCCCACGAGAACCACAAGTTCGATTAGCATAATCGTGATACCGATAATGCCGCCACCATAGACAAAGGGAAGCCTTACACCGCTGCGGTACAGCGAGATAATCACCTTCCAGGGACCAATCAGAAGCAGCGACAGCAGAATCATATAGTCGAGCCCCAGCGAGCCCCCTCCCAGCACGTAATTGAAAAAGAGCACATAGAGCAACGAAATCACCGACGCTCGCGTAAGGGACCCGATGGACTCGCGAAGTGAATCTTGCAGGCAAGCAGCGGCCTCTGCATCCTCCGCCGCTTGAAACTGAGCCTCGACAGACTGGCTCTTAATCGGCCGGGCCTCAACGTAAATCGCATCTCCCGCCGTGCTGGCCGCAGCCGCGACCGTAGGCGTTCCGCACACGCCGCAGAACTTGGCGCCGTCGTTAATCTCTGCTCCACACTGTTTGCAATGCATGATCGGGTCCTTTCTCGTTACCCCTTTTCTTGGCGATCACAAGATACGATTTGTCGTTTATCCGATATAGAGATTTTGACCGGGTAATTTTCCTAAACGTGCTACGCTATTAAACCTGCAGCTAGAGACAGGGGTAACAATGTTTGAGTTCTCCCAAACACGCACCGTTGAAGGTTCGATTCCGTTTAAGAAAGTCAACCTCATAGAGAACGAACCCAATAGGCCCGTTGGCGAGGCCCAGCTTGTCTTTGAACTCTACATGCCCACCGAGCTGGCCGGCAGCAAAAGCAACGAAGGGCCCGCACACAGCGAGCGCCATGCCGATCTGATCAGGCTGGCATCATGCATCGAACCCACCGCCGTTAAAGAGCAGCCCTTCCGCGCAAGCCTCTTTAACGTACTTGACTACGCCGAACAGACCGGGCCGCTTTTTGGCAAGCACGCAATAGAATCCGTACGCGATTGGGCCAATGCCGCGATGGCAGCACTTATTGCCATGCGCATCCAGGAATACCTCAACGGGAGCTGCACCATCGCAAAGGTCTCCGCATTGGAAAGAATCGAGAAATCAGTGGTAACCTGCGCGGCAAACGGGTCATCCTTCAAGATCTACACCACTATCCTGAGGGCGGGCGGAGATTATACCAACTCATTCAAAAGCCTGCCCATCGTGCGCAAAATCGAATCCGATGCGGGATATTTCTACGCCTTTATGTTAATGATCGACGAGGAAGAATCCCTCGTTGCACTCAACGTGCTCTCTTTTGAACACGAGCTCACCGCCAATGACTTCAGTGTTTTGCAGGCGATGTTCTACATGGACGAAGACTCCAGCTTGGAGATTTCAGCACGACTCAAGGTCAACAATAGCGAGGAGAGCTTCTATGTAATCGACCCTCAAGCAGATATCCAGGAGCGCCGCGAAGAACTTGACGACGATGACCGCGATGCGCTCACCGCTTTGGTGCAGGCGCTCGTGATCTCGCATCTCTCGGGCGCGCACGTGGATGTGTTCCAGGGCAACGAGTCCACAGGGTTCCTTTCCTTTGACAGCTATCTCTCGTGGCTCTGGTTTGATTTTTCGCGCAAGCTGAGCACCGTCAAAATTGGCTATTGCGAGCAGTGTGGACGCGCCTACTCACTTGCCGGGCATCGAGGCGTCAAACGGCACTACTGCAGCGATCGATGCAAGACCGATGCCAAAAACGAGCGCACGCGCAAGGAGACGGCAAAGATACGCGAGTTATTTGGAACGGGCGCCAGCGTACGCGACATCGCCAACGAGATAGAACGTCCCGCGGCCTACGTACGCTCGCAGCTCAATAAATGGACCAAGCTCAAGCACGATCTGGATAAAGACATTGAGTCAAACGGCTTTGACAGCTCCGAGCTACTCAAACGTTGCACCATTGAGAAGCTCGACCTCAACAACCTCCTCAACGCCAAGCGCAAAAAGCAGATTCAGGACTTCGCCAAGCTCAAGCGACTCGTTAAGTAGAAGCCCTGTCATTTCTTCTCCGTCCGACTGGAAAATTGCTCATATACGTGTTAGTACTATATATGTTAGTAACACGCATATGAGCGAGGCATGCCATGTTTGTCGGACGCCAGAGTGAGCTTGAGTCCCTAGAAACCGCTTATCAAAAGGGTTCCTTCCAGTTTGCCGTAGTCTACGGAAGGCGCCGCGTGGGCAAAACAAGCCTGCTTCGCGCTTTTACGCAGGATAAGCCCAGTGTGATCTTCTTTACCGGGCAGCAAACCGTTGCAAGCGAAAACCTTGCGCTGCTCAGCCGCGAGATGCTTGGTGATAGTGCCGCAGGAGCAGCATTCCCTTCCATCCAGGTTGCACTCGAGTCCGTCTTTGAACGCGCCAAAGCGGAGCAAGTCATTCTGGTCATTGACGAGTATCCTTACCTCGCCGAGAGCGACCCAGGCGTGTCGTCGTGTCTGCAAACGCTTATCGACCGACACAAAGACAAGAGCAACCTGTTCTTGGTGCTCTGCGGATCGTCCATGAGTTTTATGGAACACCAGGTGCTAGGACACCAAAGTCCTCTCTATGGGCGCCGCACCATGCAGTTGCGCATCGACCCCTTTGTCGTTTTCGATGTAGCGCAAATGCTTCCCGATGCACCCATCGAGAGAATTATCGAGCTGTATTCCGTTGTCGGCGGCATGCCGCTCTATTTATCGCAGCTTGATAGCACGCGCTCCACGCAATGGAACCTTGAGCACGCTCTGTTGCGCCAAGATGCGTTTCTGTACGCCGAGCCCCAGAACTATCTGTTGCAGGAAGTCCGAAGCCCGGCTATCTACAATGGCGTCATAGCCGCTATCGCTAACGGCTGTGTACGTCCCAAGGAAATCGCCGATGTCACCCGACTCGCAACGCCACAAGTCGCGCGATTACTCGACGCATTGATTGATCTGCGAATCGTTGAACGCGTCACGCCCGTTGCCAAAGCAACAAAACGTCAGGTGGTCTATCGAATCTGCGATAACCTGTTCAGGTTTTGGTATCGATTTGTTCCGCAGTACACGGGAACAATTGAAGAGGGGCTCGGAGCCGCTGTTGCCGCGCGTATCGTCAAGCGCGATTTGTCTACCTTCGTGGGCCCCACATTTGAAGAGGTATGCCGCCAGTGGTTGATACGACAGGTCGTTGAGGGCGAGCTGGATGTACTGCCCAAGGCAATCGGCTCTTGGTGGGGCACTAACCCGGCAACGCGTCACCAAGAAGAGATTGACATTGTATTAGAGGATGCCGATGGCGAGCTCATCGTTGGCGAGTGCAAATGGAGAAACGAGCCCGTAGATACCGACGTTCTTGAAACGCTCGAGCGGCGCAGTGCGCTGCTGGGCCGGCCGATCAAACAGTATTACTTGTTTAGCAAGGGTGGATTTAGCGAAGCGTGTCAAAATAGAGCGGCTCAAGCAAGCAGCGCGAGGCTTGTTGGACTCGAGCAACTACTATAAGAAAGGGGCTTGGAAACAGTTTTCCAAGCCCCTTTCAGTTTTTATTCGATTCCCACCTTTTTGAGCGTATCTTTGGTGACTTCCGCAACTTGATTGGGATCGACGTGGGATTCCCCCGAAATAGTGCCGTAACCTGAGGTTGAAAAATCAAGGAAATAATATGTCCGGTAATTGTGCCCATAGCCAAATTGCTGATATAGGGCATTATAGTCCGTCTCGGAAATTTCCTTGCCCTCCGACGCACAATAGTATTCGTAGCCATTGCCCTCGCTCGGCGCAACTCCCCAGGACTCGTAGTTGCTTACAAGCGAAAAAGCATCGCTTTTCTTGCCATATACCGAAGTATTGTCCCCGGCCAAAACCTGCCTTCCAGCAAGCAATGCCGTAATAGCATTGCTCATCTCATATGTTCTTTGGCTTACGAGGATGCTGTCGTCATCCGCTTTAATCAGCGGAAGAAACATCATTCCTCCGTTGCTGTTATCAAGCCAATTTTGACTGTAAAGCCTCTTGATGCCACCATCAGCTGACGACCAAACCTCCACGGTGTAGGACTTCTGAAGTCCCTCTATATCTCCATTCCAGGCACTCTTTAGTTCGGCATCGCTCATACCGTTCACAACGGTCAAGAGCTCAGGCTGGCCATCCTGATCAAAATCAACGAGGTCGACAAGGCAAAGCCCTCGCATCGCATAGACAGAATCAGTCACCTCAACAATTTGTGGCTCTCCATAGCACGCTAGGTATTCCTGGCACTTTTGCTTGTAAGCGGCATACGCAGCGGTATTGTCCGCCGCGGTGCCTCCATCCTTCTTGTCGCCTTCGTCTGTCTTTGTATCGGCCTCGTTGACCTTAGGCACCTCGAGGGAAACCTCTTTTACGGCATCAGCGGATTTAGAGTTATCAACGACTTCGACGGGGATAGCCCACTCGACTTTGGAATTAGAGTCCCTAACGGTAAGAGTATATTTTCCCGGTTTAACATCAGGAAACTGGCTTACCGTGAAGCCCTCGTCACCCTTAACCTCAGCGTTGGTGCTGTAGCCGTTGTCGCCGTTCAGGGTCACCGAGTACTTCTTGAGCTTCTCGCCCTTTACGTCGGTCGGGGTGATCTTGGATTCTTGAATCACCACGATGGCTTTGTCCTGGCCGTAATGGGCAACGTCGCCGGACTTGCTAAAGAACAGCAGATAGCTAAAGATGGCAATGACTGCCACACCAACGACGATACCAACGATATAGAGCGCCTTGGGCTCCTTTTTCCGTGCGGATGCATTCACCGCAGAAACAGGGGCCGGCGCCGCGACGGGCTTGGCGACCGGATTGCTCGGTTTTGGCCGGTCGGCGCGCACGGCAGGAATCGATGGCGTTGAACCGGACGACACGTCGTCTTTGGGCTGGTCGTCTTCTTCGTCCGCAACGGGCTCGCTCTCCACGGGCGACTTTTCCTCCCCCGCCTCGGCACCGGCGGAAGACTCCTTCTCCGTTTCGCCACTAGCGAAAATCTCTTCCGCAGCTTCATTGATAACGGAAGGCTCTTCTGCCACTTCGTTGCTGGCAGAGTTCAGCACCGCCTTCGCATCTTCGAGTGCATAGCCACACTCGGTGCAGTATCGCAAATCGCCATCAAGCTCAAATCCACAGTTGGGACAGAACATGTTAGTCCTCCTTATCGACTTTCGCCGTTGTACCGTCCTTGACCTCATCAGGGGTTACTTCGGACCCCACTTGAGACTCATCATCCCAGGACGCAACCAAAATCTCGCAATTGCCGTCCGCAAAAGTACCGAGCTCATAGTCTTCGGTGCGATACACCAGTCCCTTGGATGTCACATACAAGCATGTTGAACCCTTGATTGAATAGTCTGAGGAATTGCTCCGCATGAGCATAGAGTTGTAATCAGACGGATACTTTTTGCCCATTTCCGTAAGATACGGCCAAACTGCCGAACTCATAGAACTGGCAAGATCCTCGGTATCAATGCCGAACATGTCCTGAGGACTAACAGTGTCACCCGTATGCAAATCAAAAATAACACCAGTCACAACCGTGTCGCCATGCGGACCCCATCCCGTCGAATAGCGCTCGTCACGGATACAGAAATAGTTCACATCCATGTACGTAACCGTCACGTTTCTCGATATGCAGGGAAATTCGCCATCGGGATATAACTCTGCATCTGATTGCTCATTATCTGATGCCCGATTCGTTCGCTCCGCATCAATTTGAAGGGGCTCGAGAATCGCCTTGTTAATTTTGTCTGCGACGTCGTCTTTGGCAGAGCTCTTAAGTTGCGGATAGGACCATTCCATGTTAGCCCGCTCGCCCTGGTTGAGCATAGGGTCGACCGGAGCAGACACCGTCAATGACTTTTCCTCCAGCGTATAGACAACTTCTTCGGCCGCTCTCTCGTCCTTCTTGGGCCTTTCGGTCGCTTGCTCCTGTTGCACGGATTGCTGCTGGAGATTGGGCTCGATGACGTTCTTGTAGAGCATGAAAGCAGCGTAAGCGATGCCTGCCGCGGCGATGAAAGCGGCGATCATGATAGCAAACTGCGGCACCAGGCGGTTACCGACCTGACAGCGTCGCATAAAGAAGTTGTACATCTGGGAGTGACCGCTACTCGCGGTCTTCGAGACCGGCTCGGGTCTCGGTTCCGCTGTGGACTCGGCATTCGCGGATCCTATCGCAGAGTCCGTTTTGGTATTTGCAGACTCCAACATGACTTCAGCGGACGAGGACTCTCGCGCCAGCGGCTCGGCGCCGGACCCTTCCTCGGCCGCAGTTTTACCCGAGAGTCCTTCCAAGGGCAGCCCGCATTCGGTACAGTACCGCGCATCGTCACTGATCTTGCTACCGCATTTGGGGCAAAACATGGGCTTTCTTCTCCGATTCCCTTTAGTCTCACTGAGTCGTAAGTTACTCACGTGCTGTACGCTACGTAGTTTAACCATTTCTTAAGCAAGCCAATGGACCGCTTGGACAGACGCATACCCACTCAAGTGACCCTATACCGGCTAGTTATCCTGGCTCATGGCATGAGTGTCAGTGTAAGAATTTTCGCTGAACAGGTCCGCCCCCTCGAAGTCCGAGCCGATGCTCAACTTGAAGCCATTTTTTGCCGAGATGGAGAAATCGCCGCTGATATCCATATCATGCTCGCGGCCAACCGCCCTCATTTTCCGAAGTCCCACCCGTCACGTTATCAGGAGCCCGAAGTCAAAGAGATAGTAAAAGCCGATTGGGGCACATGTGATTCCATATGCCCCAATCGGCTTTATAGTCGTTTACGCCTCAGAGAAACCTAGGTGGCCCGTTTACACGCGCTAGCGCGCCGCATCAACTGCGACCTTGCCGCTCTCCAGCACGTGGACGCGGCCGTCGGCGAGCATCTGCACGACCTCGGGATACAGCACGTGCTCAATCGCGTGGATGTGCTCCTCGAGCGTGTCGACATCCCAGCCCTCCTCAACAGTCAGCGCACGCTGGGCGATGATGGGACCGTTGTCGTAGATCTCGTTGGCAAAATGCACGGTCACGCCAGTTACCTTGACGCCGCGCGCAAAGGCGTCGTCAATCGCATGCGCACCGGTAAAGCTCGGCAGCAGCGCCGGATGCAAGTTGACCACGCGATTGGGGAACGCCGCCAGCAGTGGCGTGTGCACCATGCGCATATAGCCAGCCATCACCACGTACTCGCAGCCGCGTTCGAGCAGCTCATGCGCGATGATCTCGTCAGCCGCGATGGGGTCGGCATAGACATCCTTGGACAGCGTGAGCGTCTGGATGTCCGCGCGCTCAGCGCGCTGCAAACCCTTAGCCGAAGGACGGCTCGACACCACAAGCTCAATCGAAGCGTTGAGCTTGCCGGCGGCGATCAAATCGATCAGCGCCTGCAGGTTGGTACCCGAACCGCTGATGAGCACACCGATCTTGAGTGGCTCGGCCGTATCGGTGCCGGTCGGACGGGTGTAGGGCACAAAGCCCAGGCCCTCGGCGGCAGCCATCTGCTCGTTAGCGCTCATCGGAGTACACGACCTTACCGGAACCCTCGACGCACTCGCCCACGCGGAACGGCTTCTCGCCCAGCGCGACCAGGGCCTCGGTAACCGCGGCCTCGTCCTCGGGGGCGACGATCAGACACAGGCCAACGCCCATGTTGAAGGTCTTGCACGCCTCGTTGGGCGCAAGCTCGGCCTGGCGCGACACATAGGTGATGACGGGCGGAACGTCCCAACCCATCTCGGCACCGTTGCGGGTGACCACGGCGTCGACGTCGTCGGCGAGGGCGCGGTTGAGGTTCTCGGTAATACCGCCGCCAGTGATGTGGGCGATGGCGTGCACCGGAGCGCCGCCGCGCAGCAGCTCCAGAATCGGCTTGACGTAGATGCGCGTGGGAGCCAGCAGGGCGTCTGCCAGCGAAGCACCGCCGAGCTCCTCGAGCGGACGGCTCAGCTCCTCGGCCTTAGCGGCGGCCTCGGGCGTGCCCGGCTTAATGCCGTCGACGCCGATGACCTTACGCACGAGCGAGTAGCCGTTGGAGTGCACGCCAGTGGAAGGCAGGCCCAGGATCACGTCGCCGGGGCGGACGTTCGCGGGGTCGAGCATCTTGGGACGGTCGACAACGCCCACGGTAAATCCGGCAAGGTCGTAGTCGGCAGGAGCCATGACGCCGGGGTGCTCGGCCATCTCACCGCCCACGAGCGCGCAGCCCGCGAGCTTGCAGCCGTCGGCCACACCCTTGATGATCTTTGCCATGTGCTCGGCCTCGATGTGGCCGATGGCAACGTAGTCCAGGAAGAACAGCGGCTCGGCGCCCGAAGCCAGAATGTCGTTGACGCACATAGCAACCAGGTCCTGGCCCACCGTCTCGTGGCGGTCCATGATCTGGGCGAGCACGAGCTTGGTGCCCACGCCGTCGGTACCGCTAATCAGAATCGGGTCTTCCATATCCTTAAGCGCGGCAGCCGAGAACAGGCCACCAAAGCCACCGATGCCGCCGATGACCTCGGGACGGTTGGTGTCCTTAACCATCTGCTTAATAGCGTCAACGGCGCGGCCGCCCTCGGCGGTATCGACGCCGGCATCCTCATACGTCACATGCTTGCTGTCGCTCATCTGAGCCTTCCTCTCCCACTACCGTGGCGCCGCCCGGGCGCCAAACGGTGCTCATAGTTGCGTTCATTTCGGCGCGCGCCATAACAACGCGCGCCGTCATATCAACAAAACAGCAGGTAAAACCTACCAAAATAAACCTGTCCCTACATGGCAGGTTTTAGGCCTCGCCGTGTTCCTCTTCCCAGCTGCGGTCGTCGGATTTCTCGACCACGGCGTCGTCGTCAAAGTGCAGCGGCTTGTCCAGGTTGCGGGGCTTAAAGCCCTCCATGAACTTGTCGCGGCCAAAACTCTCGGGAATCGCCACGGGGTAGCGGCCGGTAAAGCACGCATCGCAGTAACCGCCCTTGGGCATGACCTTAAGCAGGCCCTCGACCGAAAGGAAGGCCAGCGAATCGGCGCCGATATACTCACAAATCTCATCAACCGTCTTGTTGGCGCTGATAAGCTGCGACTGCACGTCGGTATCGATACCGTAGAAGCACGGCCAGATGACCTCGGGCGAGTTGATGCGGATATGAATCTCCTTGGCGCCGGCGTTGCGCAGCATCTTGACGAGCTGCACCATGGTGGTGCCGCGCACGATGGAGTCGTCGATGACGACCAGGCGCTTGCCCTCGATGTTGTCGCGCAGCGGGTTGAGTTTCATACGCACGCCCATGGCGCGCAGCTCCTGCGTGGGTTCGATAAACGTACGGCCCACGTAGCGGTTCTTGATAAGGCCCTCGCCAAAGGGAATACCGCTCTCGTGCGAATAACCCTCCGCGGGCGGCAGGCCGGAGTCGGGCACGCCGATGACCAGGTCGGCCTCGACGGGCTCCTCGTGTGCCAGCTGACGACCCATGTCATAACGGCAGGCGTAGACGCTCTTGCCGTTCATGATGGAGTCGGGGCGAGCGAAGTAGACCTGCTCAAAGATGCAGTTAGCAGGCTCTTCGGCGGCAGGCACGCCCTGCTCGGACACAAGGCCCTCGGCGCTGATGCGCAAAATCTCGCCGGGACGGACGTCACGGACGTACTCGGCACCCACGATGTCGAGTGCGCAGGTCTCGGAAGCAACGACCCAGCCGCCGGCGCGCGTGACATGGGTGGTGGCGTCGACCGTCGCGGCGCCGTCCTGCGACGGCAGCTGCGAAACGGATGCGGCATCGGCCTGGTCCAGACCCTCGTCCACCAGCTTGCCCAGCACGAGCGGGCGAATGCCGTGCGGATCGCGGAATGCGTAGAGCGCCTGCTCGTTGATGAGCGTCATGGCGTAGCCGCCGCGCACGAGCTCCATGGTCTTACGAATGCCCTCGCGCAGATGACCCGTACGCTGGGTAAAGTAGCCGATAAGCTTGGTCGCGACCTCGGAATCCGAATTGGAGAGGAACGGCACGCCCAGCTCGATCAGCTGGCGGCGCAGCTCGTCGGTGTTGACCAGAGTGCCGTTGTGAGCAAGCGCGATAATGACGCTGTTGATGGTAGAAAGATGCGGCTGAGAGGCTTCCCAGCTCTTGGCACCGGCGGTGCCATAGCGCACGTGGCCCACGGCCAGCTGGCCGGAGAGCGTCGACAGGTCGGCGTTGGAGAACACGCGATCGAGCAGGCCCAGATCCTTGCGAACCATAACCGTGCCGCCGTCACCCACGGCGATTCCAGCCGATTCCTGGCCACGGTGCTGCAGCGCACGCAGGCCAAAGTACGTCAGTCGAGCCACGTCGCGATCGGGCGCCCACACACCAAAAATGCCGCATTCCTCATGCAGCTGGTCGGAGTCCGGATCATACGTCGACATGGTCTTCACCTGTCCCGCGGCACGCTCGGCCGCGCGGATGGTTTCTTGAGACATGGCATCCCCTCAGAGCCTCGTTATTTGGCGTTACCTGCCCTATTATACGCACGGCAAGACAAGCACTCCCGCGCATGAACAGCGCTTTTTAAAAGCCCACCGAGCTTATTATCCGTTTTGCGACCAAACATTTTATTGGGTAGTCCACTCTCAGGGGCAACGGCCTCGAAGACTTCCCGTGCGCCGTGTCTCGCCCGCGCTAGGGGCTACATTGTTGCAATTGGGACGTTCGTCCTGTCTTTTAGCTGGTCGTCGGCGTATCCTTGTAGGCTACTACAAGACGAGAAAGGTAGCGTATGGATCGAAATCAACTCGACCCCAGTGTCCCCAGCACCACGGAGGCCAAGAAGATCCCCCTTATCATCAAGGTCTACGCAGTCCTGTGCACCCTATCTGGCGTGGGCACGCTCCCGTCAGTCGCCGTCTTTATGTGGCAGGTCATCACCGCACTCATTAACGGCAACGTCGCCGCTAAGCTCGGTGATAACACCCTAGTCGCGGTTGGCCTTATCGTCGCCGGCATTATGCTCTCGGCGGCAAGCGCGATCATCTTGATCGTCTTTGGCCTGGACCTCATCAAGGACCAGCGGCGCAATGCCGCCCGCCTGTCTTACGTCCTCATCGCATTTACCGTCGTGGAGCTTTTAGTTGACGTGATGCTCCAGGGCATCGGACCCTTCCTGCTGCGCCCCGCCGTCCAGCTTGTCATCCTCATTGCGCTGTCGGCCACCGTCGACCCCACGCTACGCCAGGAGCGCGAACTGCAGCGCCGTCTGCAAGAGATGCTCGACCGCGATGCCGCCGCCGAGGGGATGCTCGGCCGCGACGAAACCGGCGAGGGCTACATCAAGCTCAACTACTTCAACCTGTTCTGGGTATTCTTCGTCTGCAGCGTGTTAGGTCTCATTCTCGAGGAAGTCTGGCATATGGTCGTCGTCGATCCCGGCGTCTATCAGGACCGTGCCGGTATGCTATTTGGCCCCTTTAGCCCCATCTACGGATTTGGCGCGGTGCTCATGACCATGGCGCTCAACCGCTTCTATAAAAAGAATCCTCTGATCATTTTCCTGGTAAGTGCCCTGATCGGCGGCGCTTTCGAGGTGTTTGTAGGCTGGTTTATGCAGACCTCATTTGGCGTGGTGTCGTGGAGCTATTCACACATTAGGCTATTCGGCATGCCCGATCCCATCGCGGTATTGACCGGGGGACGCACATGCACGCCGTTTGCCTGCATGTGGGGCCTGGGTGGCCTCATCTGGATCAAGGTCTTGCTGCCGCGCCTGCTTAAGCTCATCAATATGATTCCATGGAAACGCCGCTACTCTGCTACCGTCATCCTGACCGCCGTCATGTTGATCGACGGCGTCATGACGTTGCAATCGCTCGACTATTGGTATCAGCGCGTCAACGGAACCGTTCGAAATATTCCCGTCGCACAGTTCTATGACAAGCATTTCGATAACGAATATATGGAGAACCGTTTTCAGAGTATGACCATGAGCCCCAAGGACGCCACACGCGTGTAGCAAACGCCAGAGCAAAATAGCTCCAACACATCAAAGCTCGCTGGCAGATCTACATGAACTGCCGGCGGGCTTTCGCTATAGACAGACTCGGATTGCCGACGAGGCCTTACGCCTCGCGCTCGACCTCGCTCACGCACTCGTTCTTGATGGTGCCGACGAGCGACTGCAGCGCATCGACCACATGCGGGCGAATGTCTCCGCCAATGAGCACGAGCATGATGTCGTCGCCCACGGTAAGCTCGCCGCTCGCCAGCCACACGCGCACATAGCCGATACCCGGCATCGTGCGCGTCGCCTCGATAGCGGCCTGCACCCTTTCGGCATCGAAGCCAAACACCATGCCGCCCACCTTGTGGCCTGGCGCCACGCCATCGGTCTCGACTCCGCGCACTTCGGCCTTGGGCGTCGCGCGCACCACGCCGTTGTGTGTCAGGTACATCCCACAATCAGCCGCCGAAACATCGGCCTTGGCTTCGCGCAGCCAAGCATCAACCGAAGGCATCGATTTGCCGTTCTCAAGCATCATTTCTCCTTTTGATTTCCAGGGTAGTCTTTTTGGGACGGGGCCCGGACACTTTATTCCTCGACCGGCGTGAGCACCATGACGGCGCGCGTATTGCTAAATGACAGCGAACGGCAGGTCACAAGCGTTACGACCTTGGTTGCCGAAGCGGCACGATCGGTGGCATCGCTCGCCACGGCAGAGGCACCGTCAAGCATCTCGGACAGATAATTCTTCAGTCCGTCATCGCCCTCAAAGTTGGGCGTGCGCGCCTTGGCATACGTGTCCTCGACCACCTTGGTCGCCAGCGGACGCAGCTTATACGTCGCGTCACGTGTGATGTAGTACACATAGTCCATGCTGTCGAACGTCGCTTGATCGGTCGTATCCGAAATCACGTTGAACATCGAACCGTCGTTCATGTGATGACCGTAAATCGTGGTCTGCTGATCCACCATGCCCGGCGCGGTGTCGTCGCTATCCAGGAAGATGGCACCCGACGCATTGGCGGTGCCGTCGAACAGCGTGTTGAGGTACTTGGAGTTGTTGTTGGTCTGCACCACGGGGTAGTTGATGTTGGTGCCGGGCGCGTAAATCCAACCCACAACCTCGGGATTTGTCTGGGCAAGCGCATTGAAGTCGATAATTGGCACGCCACTGGCGTCCTTGTCGCTCACATATTGCTTTTCGATTTTTTGATACGACTCGCTCGCCTGCTTGTAGCCAATCTGCGCGTTGATAAAGATAGCGGCCGCAGCAACGATCAGGCCAATACCGATGATGATGAGCAGAATGGGAATGACGGAGCGGCGATTTTTGCGCGGCGGCTCGGTATAGCTCGATGGCGCGGCATGCGCCGAAGAGCGAGGTGACTTCTTGGCCGTGCTGTATGACGAAGGGCGATATGCAGCAGGTGTATCCTGACGGCGATGCTTCGCCGGCGTCACGGGGCGCGGCGCACGTGACTGCTGAGGAGAGGATGTCCGACCCTGCTGCGGCGCGCGGGCTGCTCCCGACTTGGCTGGATCGGGAATCCGAGAAGCCGAAAAACGCTTTCCCTGATAGTCGGACATGGCTCTCCTTATGCTGCAAATGGACTGGCAGAGCGCTTAGGCGTCAGCCATCTCCTGCTTCATCTTCTCGATAACCTTGCGGTACTCGGGGTCGCATGCGCCCAGAATCTGCGTGGCGTAAATGGCAGCGTTCTTGGCACCGTTGATGGCCACACAGGCAACGGGCACGCCCGAAGGCATCTGCACCATCGACAGCAGCGAGTCCATACCACCCAGATCGCTCGTCTTCATAGGCACGCCGATGACCGGCAGCGGCGTAAACGCAGCCACGACACCGCCCAGGTGAGCAGCCTTGCCGGCGGCGGCGATAATCACTTTGATACCGCGATCGGCGGCAGTCGAAGCCCACTCGTGGACCTTCGCCGGTGTGCGGTGTGCGCTCGCAATGACAAGCTCATAGGGCACGCCCAGCGCCTCG
>CABUTH010000027.1 GCA_902494465.1 uncultured Collinsella sp. | reverse complement strand
TGATTGAAGCTCTGAGACCGCCAAACAGTCCCTATTTCACCGCAACTTATGATGGGGAATTTTGGACGCTGGGTATAATCGTCGTATTGCATTGAAATGTGGCGAAAGGAGTGGCAATGTCTCGGTATTGCGCCTCGTGCGGCAAGCTTCTTGCAGATAATGCCAAGTTCTGCACCTCGTGCGGTGCACCCGTTGAGCAAACAACCGCGAGCGATAGCCAGCCCGCTTTTGAGCAGACCGGCTCCCTTGATACGCCGCAAGCCAAGGCGGACGACCCCCTCGCCTATCGCCCCGACCCCGCCGCAGGCCCCGCGGCCGTCGAGACCACGCAGCGCATACCCGTCGCGAGCGGCTCGCCCCAACAGCAGCCGGCTCCCGCATACGCGCCCGCTTCGCCACAGACCCCCGCTCCCAAAAAGAGCGGCACCGGGCCGCTTATCGCCGTTATCGTTGTGCTGGTGGCGATCATCATCGCCCTGGTCGTTTTCTTTGTGATCAAGCCTTTCGACAACGCCGCCACGCAGACGACTGCCGAGGTAGCTAAGCTGCACCATGACGTCGATGACGATGACCTAAAGCCTCTCGGCGATCCCAACAGCCTGTACGACGATGATGACGATGACGACGAGGATGGCGGCGAAGCAACGCTCTCCGAGCAGAACCTCTACCGCCGACTGAGCGAATACTACGACTTGCTCGAAGACCTCGACAACTACGTCCGTGGCTGCGCACAGAACTTTAACGGCAGCTATCTGGAAGAGGATCGAACCACCCGTCAAAATCTCGCCGACGTCGCCGAGCGCACGGAGGACACCATCGAGCAGTATTACGACATCGTCGAGGACCTAGACGTCCCGACGAGCTCCAAGAACTACAGCTCCTGGAAAGACATCGTTGCCTTGTACGACGACCTGGATCACCGCATTGACGCAATCTGTGATGCCTGGGAGATCAGCCTGAAATACGCCAAGCCTGCGGACCACAAGAATGAGATCGTGGCGCCGCTGTCGCGCGACAACGTGGCGGGCACCAATGACAATAAGTACCGCCTAGACTTTGAGGAGCGCTATCCCGGCGCCAAGCCTGTCGAGGTGAACTAGTCGCATGCGACGTTCTTAAACGACTAGTCATTAAAGACCGCCCCCAATGACTACGCAAAAAACCAGCGAGGATCATGGAACCCTCGCTCGTTTTTGTTTTGGGCAATGTTTCGACTGCGCCGTTACTTGTCGGCGGCTGCATTCTTGGCAGTCGACTTCTTCGCGGTCGTCTTCTTGGCGGCAGTGGCTTTCTTAGCCGTCGTCTTCTTGGCCGCCGTTGTCTTCTTGGCCGTGCTCGCCTTGGTCGCAGTCTTGCGGCCGCGGGCGGGCTTCTTCTCCTTGGTCGGGCAGTCCATGTTCACGCAGATGCGCCACGGACCGCGCGCCGTGTTGACCACCACGATGGGGGCGCCGCACTCGGGACAGGTCTCGCCCGTCGCCTCGAGCTTACCGCGCGCCGGCAGAGGATAGCTCACACCGCAGTCATCGTAGTTGGTGCAGCGGATAAAGCGCTTGCCGCTCTTCTCACTCTTGTGCGCGATCAGGTCGCCATGGCGTCCGGCCTCGGCGCACACCTTGCACTCGCCCACCTTAAGGTCAGGCTCGTAGTTGGTGGGGCACGTAGGGTTCACGCAAATCTCGAAGGCCTTCTGGCGGAACGGCTGGCACTTAATGCGCGGCGCGCCGCACTCGGGGCACACGGCTGCCTCGCCCTCGAGCGGGCTTACCTTGACGCCGCTCGGCACCGGATAGGTCACGTCGCAGTCGGGCCAGCCCATGCAGCCGATAAAGCTGCCACGGGTCTTGGCACTCGTCTTCATAACCAGGTCCTTGCCGCACTTGGGGCAAGCGCCCACGCGCGCATCGGCCGTGACGGCGTCGCTGATGGCGTCGCCCAGCTCCTGCGTATGCTTGAGCAGCTCGTCGAGCACGCCAGCCAGCAGCGCGCGCGAGTGCGTCACGACATGCTCTTCGGTATCCTCGCCGCGCTCGACGCGGGTCATGTCGCCATCGAGCTCGCTGGTCATATCGGGGCTCGTGATGCGCGGGGCAAACTGCGTCAGTGCATCGATGATGGCGATGCCCAGCTGACTCGGCTCCACGGGATCGTTTTTGAGGTAGCGCACGGCGTACAGGCGCTCGATGATGCTCGCGCGCGTGGACTTGGTGCCCAGGCCGCGCTTCTCCATCTCCTGCACGAGTTTACCCTGGCTGTAGCGCGCGGGCGGCTCGGTCTGCTTTGCCTCGAGTTTAATGTCGAACACATCGACCGTATCGCCCTGCTCAAGCGGCGGCATCTGCTCGTCGCGTTTGAGTCCATACGGGTACGCCTCGCGGAAGCCCGGAGTCACGAGCACATCGCCCGAAGCCACGAACGGCTCGCCATTGACGTCGAGTTCGAGCTTGGTGTTCTCGATGGTCGCAGGACCCATGAGCGTCGCCAGGAAGCGACGGGCAATGAGGTCGTAGAGCTTGCGCTGGCCGCCGTCGAGCGTGGACGGATCGCCCTCGCCCGTGGGATAGATGGGCGGGTGGTCGGTGGTCTCGACTTTACCGCGCGTGGGCTTCATGGGACCAGCGAGTACCTTTTTGCACACGGGCGCCAGCGCCGGGTTGATCTTTGCCAGGTCGCGCACCACGGCGCCCAAATCGAGCGTCGCGGGATACACGGTGTTGTCGACACGCGGGTAGCTGATGAGGCCCGCCATGTAGAGGGACTCGGCGATGCGCATGGTACGCGCAGGCGAGATGCCCTCGGCAGCGGCGGCGGCCTGCAGCGAGGTGGTCGCAAACGGCGTGGGCGGCTGCTGCTTGCGGGAGCGCTTGGTCACCGCGGCGACGGTTGCCGTCGTAGCGCCGTCAACATGGCCGTACGCCGTCTCAGCAGCATCTTTGTCGGTAAAACGCGCCGTCTTGTGCGCGATCTTAAAGCGGTCGTCCTCGGCAGCACCCTGAGCGGCACCCATGCCGCGAATCTGCCAATAGTCCTCGGGCACAAACGCCATGCGCTCGCGCTCGCGCTCGACCACTAGGGCAAGCGTCGGCGTCTGCACGCGGCCGGCAGAGCGCACGTTGCCAAAGCCGCCAAACTTGGCGAGCGTCAGGTAGCGCGTGAGCACCGCACCCCAAATGAGGTCGATGTGCTGACGGCTCTCGCCGGCGTCGGCTAGGTTCTGGTCGAGCGAGACGAGGTTATCGAAGGCCTGCGTGATCTCGGCCTTGGTAAACGAAGAGTACTGGGCGCGGGCAACCGGCAAGTCGGGCGCAACCTCGCGTACCTTGTTGAGGGCGTCCGAACCGATCAGCTCGCCCTCGCGATCGAAGTCCGTAGCGATGATGACACTGTCGGACTTCTTGGCAAGGTTCTTGAGCGAGCGAATGAGCTCTTTCTCGGCCGGCAGCTTAATGACGGGCGCCCAGGTGAGGTAAGGCAGACTCTCGAGCTTCCAGCCCTTGATGGAGATGCCATCAGCAAGAAACGGCTTACGCTTGGTTTCGTAAGGCGGACGCGCCAGGCCATCGGGCATGTCGGCCGGCAGCATCTCGCCGTCCTCCGTGACCGAATACCAGCCCAGCTTTTTATCGAACAGCACGCTGTCGCAAAAATCGGGCGCCAGGATGTGACCGGCAAGGCCGATGGTCACGCACTCCTCGCCCTTCCACTCAAAACGGTAGATGGCAGTGTTGTACACCTTGTCCTTTTTGGGTTTGCCCGTGGACAGACGCTCGGCGATCTGACGCGCGGCGTCGTTTTTCTCGGCGATGATGAGCTTCAAAAGAGGCTCCTATCTCGTATCTCTGCGGCTACGCCCGCCCGTATGGCGGCCGACTTACGCCCTTGCTTGCTCAATCTGCCCGATGAGCCAATCGCACCAGGCATCCATGCCCTCGCCCTTGCGCGCGCTCACGGCAAACCGCGGCGCCTGCGGATTGAGGTCATCGAGTGTCTTAGTATACCTATCCATGTCGAAATCGAAAGCCGGAGCCACGTCGACCTTGTTGAGCAGCTGCGCGCCGGCGTGTTGGAAGATGCCCGGGTACTTGATGGGCTTGTCGTCGCCCTCGGGCACCGAGAGAATCATGATGGACAGGTTCTCGCCCAGGTCAAAGTCGACCGGGCAGACCAGGTTGCCCACGTTTTCGATAAAGATGACGTCGATGTTCTCCAGACCCACAGCCTGGTCGAAGGCGTCGACGGCCTCCATGATCATGTTGCCCTCGAGGTGGCACAGGCCGCCCGTGTTGATCTGGATGGCGGGCATGCCGGCTTCCTTCATGGTGATGGCGTCGACATCCGAGGCGATATCGCCCTCGATGACAGCACAGCGCAGGCTGGCTTTGTCACGCAGGCGCTCGTTGGTGCCCAGAATCGTGGTGGTCTTACCCGAGCCGGGGCTCGACAGCACGTTGATCACGTAGGTGTTCGTCTGCTCAAATCGCTGACGCAGCTGATCTGCCAGGCGCTCGTTGCGCGACAGAATCGGCGATGCAATATCAATCGTTTTCTCGGCCATACTTAGCGCTCCTTACTTTGGCCCCTTTATACCCCATCACCAGATGGCTAGCGGGCTAATCGTCGGGGGTTTCGATTTCGATACTTGCGATATCGAGCTCGCGGCCGTGCAGTAGGCGCACGTTGGCGCCGCCACATTGGGGGCAGCGGCAATGAAAACGGTCGTGCTCAAAGACCTCGCCGCAGTCCAGACACTCGCTTTGTGGATGGACTTCCTCCACGGCAAGCTCGCAGCAGCGCGTGAGCGGGTCCTCATCGCGAAACGTCTCCCACGCAAAGTCGAGTGCCTCGCGCACGACCTCGGTCATATCCCCGATACGAAGCGTTACCAAAACGGCGCGCGAGGCCCCCGCCCCACGCGCCGCGCGAATCACTGTATCGAGTATGCCGTTGACAATGCCAACCTCGTGCATACCGATTTACTCCTCGTCGTCCTCGTCGTCCGAGAACAGATCCAGACGGCTCACGAACAGGCCCTCCTTGCCCTCGCGCGCGGTAATGACCACGCGAGCGATGGCGAGCGAAATCTCGTAGAGCGAGAGCAGGGCGCCATACATGAGACCCAGCGTAACGGGCGAGCCGTCGGGCGTAATCACAGCCGAACCCACGAGCAGGCCTACGTACACGTAGCGCCAGGCGCTGCGGAAGGCCGCATAGGACACAATATGGAAGACGGACAAGTAGAAGATGATGAGCGGCAGCTCAAACGCCACACCAAAGCCGATCATAAAGAGCAGCTCCATGTTGATGTAGTCCTCCAAATTGGGCAGCGCCGTGGCGACGGCCGAGGTCTCGCCGATGAGCCACTCAAAGCCCGCAGGAATGATGATGAAGTAGCAGAAGATGGCGCCCAGGAAGAACAGCACCGTCGAGGCGAGCACCGTGGGCACGACCCACTTGCGCTCGTTGGGGCGAAGCGCCGGCAGGAAAAATGCCAGAATCTGCCAGATGATCATGGGCGTGCACATGACCACGGCCATCTTGATGGCAAGCGAGAAGCGCAGGCCAAAGCCGCCGAGCGTGGTGGTGATGTAGAACTTACCGTCCGGCACAAAGGAGCGGATGGGGTCTTCCAAGATGTCGAGCACCACGGGTGTGGCGAAATACAGCACGATAGCGGCGGCAAACACCGACACGACTACGATGGTCAGGCGGCGACGAAGCTCTCCCAGGTGATCGAAGAGCGGCATACGCGCAGGTCCGATAGGCATTACTCATCGCCTCCCTTCGGGGCGTCGGCGGCGGCAGCGTCGTCCTCGACCTCGAGCTCGCGAGCGAGCTGGTCGACGACGACCTTGCGCTTGCGGGGACGACGGGCGTAGAGGTCAGCCGTCGTGGGCTCTGCCGGCTCGGGCTCGGGCTCTGCAGCAGGCTCGGGCTCGACAGCGGCTGTGGCCTCGGACTCGGCAGTGGCGGGCTCGGCGCCCTCGGTCGCAGGCTCCTCGGCAGCATTCTCGCCCTCAGCAGCACCCTCGCTCGCGGCCTTCTCGGCAGCAAGACGAGCGCGACGCTCGGCAAAGGTCTCCTTCTTGGCGGGCGCTGCCGTCTCGGCGGCATCCTCGTCCGCATCGGAATCGTCGTCGGTCGCAGCAGCCTTCTTGGGCTTGACCGGGGCCGACGCGGCCTCGCTCACCGGATCGATAATCTCGGACTGAACAACGGCCGTCATCTTTTCCTGCGTCTCGCGGAACTGACGGATGGCACGGCCGATCGTGCGGCCCATCTGCGGGAGCTTATCCGGGCCAAACAGCAAAAAGCCGAAGACCACGATGATCGCGAGCTCACCCTCTCCAATACCAAACACACATACCTCCAAGGCTCGATGTGAGTCGAGCCCGCACCGCGCCATTCGGCCGGAACTCGTCTATTCATTCGGTCAAGTATAGCGCCCGGACGCCAAAACGTCCGAGCGCATCACAAACATATGCCAAACGGCACGCCCTTTTGGGGGCAAAGATCATGCAGCGGTGATCGAAATCTCCTGGTCGACACCCAACAGCTGAACCACGCGCATCACCGGGGGCTGCACGTTGACGCAGCCAAAACGCTTGCCGTGGTCGACCGCGTGGTGCGCGGCGCCCACGAGCACGCCAATGCCCGTCGAATCGATGTAGCTCACCTGGGCAAAATCGAGCTCAACGGCCTCGGTGGGCTGCTCGAGCGCCAGGTCGATGGCGTTGCGCAGGCTATCGGCGTTAGAGATATCGATCTCACCGGTCACCTTAATGGTGTAGAGCTCTGGCGTGGGGTTGGTGGAAACACCCAAATCCATGTATACGCTCCTTTACGTATCGAAAGTGCGGATAGTACGGGAAGCCGCGCGTTAGGCGCGCTCGGCACGAGCAAGCTCGGCAGCGACAAGCTTAACGGCCAGCACCAGCACATCGAGCGCGGCCTCCAGGTCCTCGACCGTGGGATAGCTCGGCGCGATGCGGATGTTGGTGTCGCGCGGGTCCTTGCCATAGGGCCAGGTGGCACCGGCCGGCGTGAGCTTGACGCCCAGGTCGGCGCAAAGCGCGGCGACCTTTTGGGCCGAGCCCTCGGGACCATCGAAGCTTACAAAGTAGCCGCCGCGGGGGTGCGTCCAGGTGGCGCAGCCCGTGTCGCCCAAGCCCTCGGTGAGCTTGCGCTCGACGGCCTCAAAGCGCGGACGCAGGAACTCGGCATGCTTTTTCATGTGCTCCTTAACCGCCTCGATGGTGGGAAGGAAGCGCACGTGACGCAGCTGGTTGAGCTTGTCGGCGCTGATGAGGCCGGCCTTCAGGCGCTTGGAGAACTCGGCGATAACCGCGGGGCTCGCACCGATAAAGCCGATGCCGGCGCCCGGGAAGGTGATCTTGGACGTCGAGGCAAAGGCCACCACACGGTCCTCGGTGCCCGCCGCGCGAGCGAGGTCAAAGATGTTGGCGAGTTCGTTGGTCTCGTCGTACAGGTCATGCACGCAGTAGGCGTTGTCCCAGAAGATGCGGAAATCGGGCGCGGCCGTGGGCATCTCGACTAGGCGGCGCACGGTGCCCTCGCTAAAGGTGATGCCCGTGGGGTTGGAATACTTGGGCACGCACCAGATACCCTTGATGGAGTCGTCGGCAGCAACCAGGCGCTCGACCTCGTCCATGTCGGGGCCGTTGTCGGTCATCGTAACGGGGACGTTCTCGATACCCAGATCGGCGGTGATGCCAAAGTGGCGATCGTAGCCGGGAACGGGGCACAGGAACTTGACCTTCTTGCCATCGTGCGCGGCCTCGTAGGCGTCCCAGGGCTCGCTGCCGCACGAGCCACAGCGCCAGAACATACCGGCGATATCGTGCTCGATCAAAAGGCTCGACGAACCCAGTACGAGCGTCTGCTCGGCAGGGCAACCCAGGAACTCCCCCGCCAGCTTGCGTGCCGAGGGAATGCCCTCAAAGCAGCCGTAGTTGGAGCAGTCAACGTTGCCGTCGTGCAGATCGGCATCGGCATTGAGGATATCGAGCATGGGTCGAGAGATGTCCACCTGGGAGGGCGACGGCTTGCCGCGGGCCATGTCGAGCGCCAGGCCCTTGGCCTTGACCTCGGCGACCTCGGCTTTGAGCGCCTCGATGGCGGCATCGAGTTCGGTGGTTTCCATCTTCTGGTAGATCGTCTGCATGGGTGCGACCTTTCGCGAAGCGGTACGTTGCAGTTCGTCTAAGTATAGACCGCCACCGCCGCAACGGTATGAAGCCGTGATAGATTAAGTTCATCGCAATGAATTACGAATCGCCGCGCATGGCGGCGTGGGGCGCCCAAGGAGGCACTATGGAGTACGGATCGTTTAGGGCCGAGGAATTCGGCGACCTGCAGCGCCTGGTCGACGGGCTGTTTTACGACCGCCATGCCATCGACCGCCTGGACCTGATCGTACAGGCCGAAATCTTGGACCTGGCGCCCGATCTCATGGAAATCGTCAACCTGCTACCGCCCGGCTATTACGACCGCCAGTCGCTGTGTGACCAGCTTAACTCGGCCCTAGCCGCCCACGGCTGGGGCGCCGTCTACGGAACCGTGGAATAAGCCTCGAGGCCGGCGATTTGGCCCGCTTCCCGACCTTGGCGAGGCTTGTTTTAGGGCTTGTGGCCAAAAAAGGGCAAATATGAGTACTGTTACCTTTTTAGTAGCAGCGATTCTTGGTCGAAATCGGCAAAACTCGACTTGAAACTTCCTAATCACCGTCAGCTAGCGCCAAATTGGAAGTCGATGGTCACTCATTAACATACAGTTCTTATAACTTTGTTCATTATTTTCCGCACCTAAAATGATACGCCGTTTGTGACAGTACTCACAAACGGCGTTTTTTGACCGCTGGCGCGTCTGGCAGGCGGCAAGCACCGCCCGAATCCGCATTTTGAACGCGCCCGAATCGGTTCTGGAGCCGGTTTTCGCGCTCTTACTCGTCCTTGGTCGCGGGGTGCTTGCAGATCACACTCATGTAGATCATGCCAAGCACGGCCGCGGTGACAGAGCCGGCGAGAATAGCGGCCTTGGCTGCAAGAACCTCAAACTGGGCCGTCGGGAAGGCAAGGCCGCTGATGAGAATCGACATGGTAAAGCCGATACCGCCCAGAATGCCCACGCCGGCAATCATGTGCCAGTTGACATTGTGCGGCAGCTCGCAGGCCTTAAGCTTAACCAGGGCAAACGTCATACCAAAGATGCCGATCGGCTTGCCCAGCAGCATGCCAAAGTACACGCCGAGCGTCACCGGGTCGGTGAGCAGCGTGCTCATGTCCACGCCCACTAAGCGAACCTGAGCGTTTACGAACGCAAAGATCGGCAGGATCACAAAGTTGACCGGCGTGGAGATCAGACGCTCCATGCGGATGAGCGGCGGGGTCACGCGGTGCATGACGCGCTCGACCTTGGTGGTCGAGACGGTAAAGTCATGCTGGCCCAGGATGTGTGCCTCGTCATCGTAACGGTCATCGAGCAGCGGCAGGCACTCGCCCAACCAATCGGTGAGGCTATCGAGCTTGACGCCGCACTTGGCCGGGATGGTAAAGGCCAAGATGACGCCAGCAAGCGTGGCATGTACGCCGCTCTTGAACATGCAGAACCACAACAGCAGACCCAGTACCGAATACGGGGCAAGGCGGTAATGCTGCGTCTTGTTGAGCCACACGAGCGCGCAGGTCACAAGCGCGGCGGCGCCCAACCAAAACGGATTGGGGCTCTGACCGTAGAAAATGGCGATGGCGGCGATGGAGATGAGGTCGTCGGCGATGGCGAGCGTCGAGAAGAACACGCGCACGCCGTTGGGCACGCGATTGCCCAAAAGCGACAGCACGCCCAGCGCAAAGGCAATATCGGTTGCCATGGGAATGGCCCAGCCGTTGTGCGCGCCGGCATGGTTAAAGATCAGGTAGATGCAGGCGGGAACGACGACGCCGCCCACGGCTGCCAGCATGGGAAGCATGGCCTGACGCGGGTTTTTGAGCTCGCCGACCGTCATCTCGTACTTAAGCTCAATGCCCACCAACAAAAAGAAAATCGCCATGAGGAAGTCGTTGACGAAAAGCTCAACGGTGAGACCAGCCGTAAGGTTGTCCAGGCCCACATACAGCGGGGTCTCCAAAAAGTGATGGATGGCCTCGTAGGCATCGGTGTTGGCGCAGATAACGGCGGCGATAGCGGCGAAGACCATGACGGCGGCGGAAATCGTGCCGTTCTCGGCGATGCGTTCCCAAATGTCGTGACGTTCAAAGCGCTTGCGCTCACGAACGTTGAACAGCTGCTCAGTTGCTGCCATGGGCGGCTCCTTTCACGGGAAAGTTCCCGTCTTAAAAAAGCACGGCCCGCCCAAGTGGCGGCGCCGCGCTCTAACGTATTACGCTTGCATCTAGCCTACCCTGCACGACAAGCACGCAGGCGTGGCCGAAAAGCGGAACCACAGGTTGAACATTATTTGCTCAACGGCACGGGCACACCTGTCCAAGAGACGACGCGGCGCCGTGCACAAAAAACGACCGGAGCGCGGGGCGTCCGCGATCCGGTCGTGGCGTTCGGTCAACTAAACCTAGCAGGCGGCCATGATGGGGGCAGCGACCTGCTTTTTGCGGGAGAGGACGCCCGGCATCCAGACGCCGTCGTGCTCGTCGGCAATGCCCAGGCCCTTCTGAGCAGCCTCGGTCTCGCCCTCGAGCAGGACTTGCGAGCCCTCCTCCATGATGTCGGTGATGCACAGGACAATGCCGTCGGCACCCTTCTCGGCGGCGTAGGCGCGCATGGCCTCGCGAATCTCGTCGATCATGCCGAGTGCACGGGTCTTGTCGACGGTCTCGTACTGGCCGATGAGCAGCTTCTTGCCAGCGGGCTCGAACATCTTGATGTCGTTGCCGACCATCTCGGCTGCAGTGAAGGAGCCGGACGGACGGGTGAGGAAGACCTCCATGCCAAACTTGACCGGGTCGACGCCCACCTGCTCGCCGAGCTTGGCGGCGACGGCGCGGTCGACATCGGTGGTGGTGGGGCTCTTGAGCATGAGCGTATCGGTCATCATGGCCGAGAGCAGCAGCTTGGCCTGGACGTCGGAAAGCTCAACGCCGAGCACGCCGGCGAGCTTGGTGACGATGGTGCAGCTGGAGCCCCAGGGCAGGCAGATGTAATGCAGCGGGCCGGCGGTCTCAAAGTCGCCGATGCGGTGATGGTCGACGACGCCAAAGACCGTGGCGTCCTTAAGGCCTGCGACGGACTGGGCGGACTCGTTGTGGTCGGTGAGAACGACGAGCTGACCGGCCTCGACGGAATCGATCACGCGGGGCTCGGCAATGCCGGCGTCGGCGAGCAGCTTGGCGGACTCGGCCGGAAGCTGGCCAAGGGCGCAGGCCTCGTAGGTGTTGCCGGCATGCTCAACCTGGTTGAGCAGCTGGGACAGGACGACGGCGCTCATGATGGCGTCGTTATCGGGGTTCTGGTGACCAAAGACAAGAACGTTTGCCATGGATTTCCTCCACTTGATATGTGTACTTGGACGTAGCTATGGTAGCACGCCGATGCCGAGCCTTCGCAGACGGAAGGGCTACGGCATATTTTGGGGCAGGCATGGAGGCCAAGGCTGTCCCTTTTGCACCATGTTGGTGCAAAGTAACCTGGCCCCCTTGCACCAGCTATTTGCCGGCGGCGCGCAGGGCTACGTAGGCGGCACCGATAATGCCGGCGTCGTTGCCGAGCGAAGCGACCTTAATGGGCGTCTCGCGCGAGGCGGAGAGCGCGTACTGCTTAAAGTGCTCGCGGACCTTGTCGAGGTAGACATCGGCCGAGGCGGATGCGCCGCCGCCGATGAGGAACATCTCGGGATCGACCACGTTGGCAATAAGCGCCAGGGCGCGACCGAGATAGTCGGCCATGGTATCGGCCGCGGCAAGCGCGAGCTTGTCGCCCTCGCGGCAGGCCTGGAACACGTCCTTGGAATCAGAAGGCCCGGTGAGCTCGATGGGCTCGACGCCGGCCTTCTTGCACTCGGCAAGGTAGTTGCTCACCACGCCGGTGGCGCTGGAATACTGCTCCAGGTGGCCATGTCCGCCGCAGCCGCAGGTGCGCTCCTCTTCGGGGTTCAGGCACATGTGGCCAATCTCGCCGCCGGCGCCCACAACGCCCGACACCACGTCGCCGTTAACGATAACGCCGCCGCCCACGCCGGTACCGATGGTGACCATCACCACGTTCTGCACGCCCTTGGCAGAGCCGAGCCAGGCCTCGCCCATGGCAGCGGCGTTGGCATCGTTCTCGTACTTAACGACCGCGTCGGGGCAGTGCTCCTGAATGGCGACTCTCAGCTCGGGCAGGTTAATGGCAATGTTGGCCTTGACCTTGGCATCGCCCGATGCCGGGATGGGGCACGGAACGGCCAGACCAATGCCCGCCACAAAGGCACGCGGAATCTGGGCCTTGGCGACCACCTGGTCGATAGCCTCGGTCACCGCGGCAAAGCCCGCAGCGTCAACGATGGGAGGCGTGGGCACGCTGGCCTTGGCCAGCAGGTTACCGTCTTCGTCGAACAGGCCCTCCTTAACCGAAGTGCCGCCGACGTCGATGCCGATGTAGTACTGCTTAGGTTCCATGGGAGCCCACCTTTCTCGTTTAAACATTGCCTGTATGGTACCGCTCCCAAGGCAAAAACCTGCCAAAAAGGGGCAGGTTTGTTTTGGCAGGTTTTATCTGGGGAAACTCAAAGCATGAGATTCGATTCGCTGGGCGGCAAAACAGCCCAGCCCCGTCCTCGAGCCAATCAATTTGCTCAATACCACATTATTAGAGTGCATATTAATTTGAAGCGCTCTAGTTGTTAAAGAGAAGCGTTTTTTAATTAAACCTTTCTCGAACTTTTCAAAAACGCAATAGGGATGCTTAGGTGTTGACTATACTTTCTTCTGTACTCAATCAAGCCGGAAAGGAGGTTCCATGATTCCCAAATACGAGGCGATAGCTGCAGATATCCGTCGAAGCATCGAGGACGGCGCTCTTAAACCGGGCGACAAGCTACCCACCGTCGTTGAGTTCTGCGAGCTCTATAGCGTTTCCAAAATCACCGTCAAGCGAGCTATCGAGCAGATCACCGAGGAGGGCCTTGTCACCAGCCGGCGCGGGTCGGGCACCTACGTTAAGGACACGGCGGGTCTTCCCGACCAGGCATTTTTCCAGGGCAAGAATGACCGCGCCCAGGGTTTTTCGTATGAGCACCGCGGGGAGAAGGTAACCTCGGTGGTCTACGATTTCTCGATTGTCAATCCACCAGCGGACGTCGCTACTCAGCTGGGAATTGCCGAGGACGACTTTGCCTATCACATCGTGCGCGTGCGCCAGGTCGACGAGAAGCCCATCGTCATCGAGTACACCTACATGCCTCTCGAGCTGATACCGGGCCTTAAAAAGAAGGACCTGTACGGATCGGTCTATAGCTTTATCCGCGAGCAATGCGGGCTGAAGATTTCGAGCTTCCACCGCACCATCCGTGCCGTGGCGGCAACCGAGGAAGAGGCCGAGCGCCTGGACACCAAACCCGGCGCTCCCCTGCTCGAGCTCAACCAGATTGGCTTTTTGGATAGCGGCAACGCCTTTGAGTACTCGATTTCGCGCAACGTCGGCGACCGCTTTGAGCTGCACAACGTAACGTTGGCATAGGTTTTTGTAGTCATGCGGGCGCTCGTTATGGCTCGTCTAGAGCGGGCGGCCGCACAACACCATGGGGGTATGAATATGTCCGATTTGATTAAACTGACGCCGATCTTCCACGAGAAGATCTGGGGCGGCCGCCAGCTGGAGACCGTGTTTGGTTACAACATTCCCGAGGGTCCCATCGGTGAGTGCTGGGCTATCTCGGCCCATCCCAACGGCGACTGCCAGATTGCGGAGGGCCCGTATGCCGGCCATACGCTGTCGTGGCTGTGGGCCGAGCACCGCGAGCTCTTTGGCAACTGCGAGGGCAAGGAGTTCCCGCTGCTCATTAAGATCCTGGACGCCAAGGACGACCTTTCGATCCAGATTCATCCCAACGACGAGTACGCCGCCGAGCACGAGAACGGCAGCCTGGGCAAAACCGAGTGCTGGTACGTGCTGGACTGCGAGCCCGGCGCCACGATCATCGTCGGCCAGCGCGCCAAGGACCGCGCCGAGGCTGCGCAGATGATCGAGGAGGGCCGTTGGGACGAGATGCTCAACGTGCTGCCGATTCACAAGGGTGACTTTTTCCAGATTGACTCCGGTACCGTGCACGCCATCAAGACTGGTACGCTCATTTTGGAGACGCAGCAGTCGAGCGACGTGACCTATCGCCTGTACGACTACGACCGCCCCGGCACCGACGGCAAGCTGCGCCCGCTGCATATTGAGCAGAGCCTCGACTGCATCAACTTTAACGCGCAGGCACCGACCGACGGTACCGTAACCGCGCCCGAGGTCGATGGCGTAACCGAGCTCGAGTCCAACCCCTGCTACACCGTCGATCGCGTGCGCGTCGACGGCAGCAAGACCCTCGAGCAGCGCTGGCCCTTCATGTGCCTGTCGGTCATCGACGGCGAAGGCACCGTCTGCGGCGACCCCGTCCACAAGGGAAGCCACCTGTTAGCACCCAGTACCGTCAGCTCCATTGACCTCGAAGGCAAGATGGAACTGATCATCAGCCACCTCTAGGTCGCAACAACAACCAAAACGCAACAAGGGGCTCCCCCGTCCATGTACGGGAGAGCCCCTACTCACATCTATATATCAGCCCACCCGGCTCTCCAGACCAAAAAGCGAACGAGCAGAGCGACGATTGCACGGCAACGTTATCTAAGGATCTGGGCGGGCGTATGGGGCAACATCGATCGCGAGTTCCGCACGAGCCGGAGAGCACTTAATGTGCTCTCCGTGCGAGCAGGACTGTCCGAGCAGGCGATGTTGCCCCATACGCCCGCCCGGGTCCGTCGGGATTACGACAGCTTGACGATCGGCGCAAAGCCCTTCATGAGCTTTTTGGTCTGGCCGGTCTTTTCGAATTGGACCTCGATCATGTCGCCCGCGACGCTGATAACGGTACCCGTGCCAAAGGTCTTGTGGCTCACGGTATCGCCCGCGGCAAAGTCCTGCGACGCGCTGGCGCGATCGACCTTGCGCTCCACCGTCGGCGACACCTTGGACGACGGCTTTTTAGCTCGCGGCGCGCCCGAACCAAAGGTCGAGGCAACACGGCCGGCGTCGGGCGAAACCCCGCGATGGCGCTCGGTGCCATAGGTGCTGCCACCAAAGAAATCGTCGAAGCTCGATCCGCCGCGCGAACCGGAACCGCCGGTCGAGCGCGTATGCGAACCGAACACCTTGCCGCCATACATATCCGAGCCCATGCCCGAGCCAAAGGTGCCGTGACGGTCGCCGCGCTTCTCCCAGCCCGTGCCCTCAAAACCGGCAGAACCGATACCGCTAAACTCGATATCCTCAAACGGAATCTCGTTGAGGAAGCGAGAGCGCGGGTTGGCAGAGGTCGAGCCGTAGGTGCGACGCGTGGCCGCATAGGTCAGGAACAGGCGCTTACGGGCACGCGTGATGGCAACGTAGGCCAGGCGACGCTCCTCCTCGAGCTTGCCCGGGTCATCGCTGCCGCCAAAGTCGTGCACGTGCGGGAAGATACCCTCCTCCATGCCGGCCACGAACACCGCCGGGAACTCCAGGCCCTTGGCGGAGTGGATGGTCATCATGGTAATGGCATGCGTCTCGCCGGCCAGGGAATCCAAGTCGGAGCGCAGGGCCAGCCACTCCATGAGTGCCGGCAGCGCCTTACAGGTGAGCGGACCGTAGGTGCGCTCGATCTCGTCGGCATGCACGGCGCCCGCCGGTAGCTCTGTTGGCACGGCATACGCGTTGCCCGCGATGGCGGCGGCCAGGGCATCCTGCGGCGAGAGCGCCGGGGCGGCTAGGCTATCGAGCGGATTGGAGCCCGCGGCGTCACGAGCGCCGACAAGTGCCTCAAACGAGGATGCCGGAGCGGACGGTCCCGGCTCGGGCGCGGGCGCACTCACCACGACGGGCTCGGACTCGGCGCCGGCAGGCACGTCGGCAACACCGGCCGCGCGCAGCTCTTCCAAGCTCTCGAGCGTACCCTCGATATCCTCGTGCGTCTCCTCAAATTCGGCGGCGACGCCCAGGAATTCCTGGATGTTCTCGGCGCGGCTCTCGGACTCCATGGTGCCCTCGGCGCGAAACGCCTGCAGCAGGCCCGTCTTGTCGACAATCATCTCGACGACATCCTTGAGCTCGCCGTCCATGCGACGGCCCTCGCGCACCAGCGCCACAAAACTCGACAGGCCGTTGCGCACCTTGGCGCTAAACATG
>CABUTH010000026.1 GCA_902494465.1 uncultured Collinsella sp. | reverse complement strand
TCCTGGACGAGGCCATCCAGTGCTACCACGGCGACCTCGAGTATCGCGACATGCTCGGTTGCCTGTACGAGTTTGGCCGGGGCGAGATTGACGCCGAGGTCGCCGAGAAGCTCGCGCTGCGCCTTAAGTTCGATGCCGAGAACGGCAAGGGTAGCTATCTCAAGGCCCGTTCGAGCGAGATTTGCGAAATGCTTGTTAAACGTTTTGGCCTGGATCTCTCCAAAAAGAAGAAGCGTGCTAGCGTAAAAAAATCTGACGACGCCGAAGACGAGGAGTAACAGATTATGGCGCACGATGTAGTCCTGATTCCTGGTGACGGTATCGGTCCCGAGATTACGCAGGCTATGCGCCGCGTGGTCGAGGCCACTGGTGTCCAGATCAACTGGAACGTCCAGGAGGCCGGTGCCGGCGTCATGGACGAGTTTGGCACGCCGCTGCCCCAACATGTGCTCGATGCGGTCGCCGAGACCAAGGTTGCTATCAAGGGCCCCATCACCACGCCGGTCGGCACGGGTTTCCGCAGCGTTAACGTCGCCCTGCGCAAGCATTTTGACCTGTACGCCTGCGTGCGCCCCTGCCTGTCGCAGCCGGGCGACGGCTCGCGCTTCCGCGACGTCGACCTGGTTATCGTGCGCGAGAACACCGAGGACCTCTATGCCGGCATCGAGTTCGATGAGGGCGCTGCCGAGGTCGAGGAGCTCTCGCAGCTCGTCGAGCGCTCGGGCCAGAAGACCTTCGCCGCGGATTCCGCCATCTCAATCAAGCCGATTTCCATCGTCAAGAGCCGCCGCATTGTGGAGTACGCTTTTGAGTACGCCCGCCGCTGCGGCCGCAAAAAGGTGACGGCCGTGCATAAGGCCAACATCATGAAGGCGACCGATGGCCTGTTCCTGCGCGTTGCGCGCGAGGTGGCCGCCAACTATCCCGATATCGAGTTCAACGACAAGATTGTCGACGCCACCTGCATGGGCCTGGTCCAGAACCCCAACGACTTCGATGTCCTGGTGCTGCCCAACCTGTACGGTGACATCGTGAGCGACCTGTGCGCCGGCCTAGTGGGCGGCTTAGGCATGGCCCCCGGCTCCAACATCGGTGCCGACTGCGCCATCTTCGAGGCTACGCACGGCTCCGCGCCCGATATCGCGGGCCAGGATATCGCCAACCCCACAGCCGAGATCCTCTCTGCTGCGATGATGCTCGATCACCTGGGCGAGAACGACGCTGCCAATCGCATTCGCGCCGCCGTATCTACCACGCTCGACGAGGGTGAGCAGGTTACCGGTGACGTGCGTCGTGCCCAGACCGGCTCCGTCGAGGGGGCCGTGGGCACGCAGGCCTTTGCCGATGCCGTTATCGCGCACCTGGCCTAAGGCATGCACGCTGCAAACGCCTAAATAGTACTTAAGTGTTTGCGTATAACCTAAGAATCAATACGCCCGGCGCTCTGCCGGGCGTATTCTATTGGGGACTATGTTTCCTAACAAGGAGTAACTGATATGGGTCTGATTCAAAAGAAGGACGAGAAGGACGAGATCGACGGCATCCAGATCATCGAGCGCGGCGAAGGCCCCGACGGTGACGAGGACGAGAAGATCGACCTGGTCGCCGGCACGTCTGCCGAACATATTGCCGCCGGCACGACCGCCGAGGAGGAGGACGCTCGCCTGGAGGCAAAGATCGCCGCGGACGCCGCCGACGAGAACCTCATGCCCGAGGCTCAGGATGAGGACGACGACTCCGACGTGGACGACCACGCTTGCAAGCACAAGAAGACGATGATTGCCGCCTTTGTGGTCGCCGTCGTGATCGCTGCCGTGGTCGGCTTCTTTATCGGCAACGGTGGCTTTGGCGGCAAGGGCGTCGGCTCGGCGACCCTGACCGAGGACCAGCTCGATTCGACCGTGGCAAGCTATAGCTACAACGGCAAAAAGAGCGACATCACCGCGCGTGAGGCCATCGAGAGCCAGTACAGCCTCGACACCGTCAAGGGCGACGACGGCAACTACACCGCTCCGTCTGCCGACGTTATCCTGTCCTACGTGCGCAACCAGATTCTGCTGGACGCTGCTGAGGACGAGGGCATTACCGTTTCTTCCAAGGAAATGAAGCAGTACGCCGAGGATTCCATCGGCACCTCCGACTACAAGACCATGGCCAAGCAGTACGGCGTGTCCAAGGACCAGGCCAAGCAGATCGTCCGTCAGTCCGCGACGCTGCAGAAGCTCTACAAGAAGAAGGTCGGCGACAGCTCCGCAAGCATGCCGACCGCCCCGACCGAGCCTGCTGACGGCAACGAGGAGACCGCGAGCAAGGACTACGCCGACTACATTATCAACCTTGCCGGCGATGAGTGGGATAGCTCAAAGGGTACCTGGAAGGATGCCGACAGCACCTATGCCAAGGCCTTTGCCGATGATGCCTTTACAGCCGATAGCGCTACCTATAAGCAGGCCATGACCGCCTACTACACTGCTTATCAGCAGTATTCCTCGCAGGCTTCGAGCGCCAGCTCCAAGTGGACCGAGTATGCTAACGGTCTCTACGCCAAGGCCAACATCAGCATCTACGGCCTGTTTGCGTAAAGAGTTGCACTGCTCATCGAGCATCTAGTCGATAGACAACAAATAGCCCGCCAGTACGGAATGAACTGCCTCCCATTTCTTGGACATGAGAAATGGGAGGCTTTCTTTATGCGCGTTGATTTGAGGGTGAAGCATGATGTCGAGGCCAGGAAGGCGGCCATAGGGCTCTTCGAGCTCGGGCACGGGTATAAATCTGCCGCGATTGCCCTTTCGCTTCCCGCGGAAGCCGTGAGAAGATGGCAGGAGATATACCGCGCGTTCGGGAGCGAGGTGCTGCTGCGCATGGACGGAAAGCAGGGCAGGTACACATACGAGCAGAAGGTCGCCGCCGCCTCCGCCGTCGTCGACGGCGGCATGACGAAGACCGAGGCGATGGCGGCGTTCGGCATAATGTCGATGTCGCCGCTCAAGAAGTGGTGCGCGCTATACCGCCGGGGCGGCGCGGAGGCCCTGCGCCCGAGGCCCAAGGGCCGGCCGAGCGGTTCCAGGGCGAGGCCGCGGACCCGCGAGGAGGAGCTCGAGGAGCGGTGCCGTAGGCTCGAGGCCGAGGTGGCCTACCTAAAAAAATTACGCGCCCTGGTCGAGAGGGACGGGCTCTGACCAGGGCGAAGGCCGAAGCGGTCGCGGCCCTGCGCGCCGAGGGGCACGCGCTCGGGCACCTGCTCGCATGCGGCGAGCTCAAGCGGTCGACCTACTACTACGCCCTCGCGCACCCGCCGAGGCCCACGCGCGCCGAGCTCCGGGAGGCGGCCGCCGAGATCTTCTCGCGCACCGCCAACGGCTGCGGGCACCGGCAGATAGCGATGTGCCTCAGGGCGGAAGAGGGGGCCGTGATAGCCGACAAGACCGTGCTCAAGATGATGCGCGAGATGGGGATTCGCTGCGGCATCAGACGCGAGACGGCCTACCACAGGTACAACTCGTACAGGGGCGTCGTCGGCAGGACGTTCGAGAACGTGATCGCGAGGGATTTCGACGCCGGGGCCCCGTGGCGGAAGCTGGGGACGGACGTCACCGAGTTCAAGGTGGCCGGCGGCAAGGCCTACTGGGCCCCGACGCTGGACTTCTGCACCAAGGAGATCGTGGCGAGCGACATATCGACCACGCCCGACATGTCCCAGCAGGCGAGGATGCTCGACGAGCTGCTGTCCAAGATCCCCGAGGGCGCCGCCCCGACCATGCACTCGGACCGGGGCTGGCAGTACCAGCACGCCTCGTACACATCCAGGCTCGAGGCCGCCGGCATCGTCCAGAGCATGTCCAGGAAGGCGAACTGCATCGACAATGCCGCCACCGAGCAGCTCTTCGGCCACGTCAAGGACGAGTTCTACAGGGGCCGCGAGTGGAAGACGTTCGAGGATTTCAAACGCGACCTGGAGGAATACATAGTCCACTGGAACACGAGCCGGAGGCAGGTAAGATTGAAGGGCCTGACCCCGGAGGAGTACCGGAATCAGGCCCTCGCGGCCTAGTCGCTATTTAGGGCGTCCAAGATTTGGGGCGCAGTTCAGAAGTCGTTCTGGCGGGCTATTTGCGTTGAGAGCGTGATCGACAGTTTAATTATGGCTATTCATCTTTAAGTCCAAAAAGGCTATCGGCTTCATCGTCGGATATATATTCCAGCACATCGCCCGGTTGGCAGTCGAGTGCCCGGCATATCGCGTCAAGAGTTGAAAAACGTATGGCAGAAACCTTGCCCGTCTTAATGCGTGACATATTGACCTGGGAGATGCCCACGCGTTCCGCAAGCTCTTTGGATGAGATCTTGCGTTCGGCGAGCATGCGGTCAAGCCGCAGAATAATCATGGATTCCCCCTAGAGCAATTCGTCATCTTGTTTTTGCAGGATATACCCGTAGCGGAAGATGCTGGCAATCAGGCAAATAATCAGGCCTGCAAAGAGCATAGAGGGCTCGAATAACTGGCCGACGAACGCATCCGTAAAGCTGCCGCCAAATCCTGAGAGTATCTTTCCCGTGATTGCGGCACCAAGAAGCCTCACGGCAACGCCGCCGATAAGGAATAAATTTCCTACTCGACGAAGTGTCTGGTTACATTCAAGGTCAAAGGGCCTGCCTTCCTTTTCAATGTTGAAGAAAAACCTGCGCACGCTTATCGCGATGGTAAGCGCGAGACATGTCATCAAGAGGCTCCCTATGGCAGTGTGACCATCGTGTGCAACGAGCATAAGTGGGGCCTGCGCATCGGCACCGACGATAGCAAGGCACGGCCCTTCGCCGGCTTGAAGTTCTACGGATTGGAGACACGACCCTTGGGAGAGGCCAGGCAATATGAGTAGAAGGTCAATCGCAATGACTGCGAGAAGTCCCAGAGCGAGAGCGGTGGTAATGCAGATCGTGGCCCATTTGCAGATGCGAGCGAGCTTCCTCAGTTCGGCTATCGTCTGTTCGCGGCTGATGGTTTCATTCGATATAGATGCGTTTCGATGGACCATAACCCCTCCAACCGGCATTTTGGATGATACTTGTATCATATCAGAATTAACGACAAACGATAAATAATTACGGAAACTGAGTTAGTAATGATTGAAAAAGATTAACGTGACCTATTAGCTCATTTTGGATGCCAGAGTTTAGCGCACGGGGGATGGGGACAAATGCCAAAACTTCCCGTGATCGCGCAAATGCTTCATCGGGTTTCCCCGATTCATCTGGGAAAACAGCTGCAAACGATTACAAGTAACCGGTGAACGGTCGAAAACTACCGTTCACCGATAATCTCAAAACTGGTTCTAACTGGTATTAAGACAAAAAGACCAATTCACATATCTTCACAATGACCTGCAATTTTTCTTTACGCTATTTTTAGCCGCCCTGCGTTGTTTAGACACAATAAAAGTTCTGATCTTTTTCCAAAGCATTTCGAAACGGTTTCAAAACCGCAGGTAGAAATGTTAACGACCGGTAAACGGTCGAAATATCACCGTGAGCGGTGCAAAAACGTTTTACCGTATGAATCAACGAAAGCGACCTCTTCTGGGGTGATATAGTGACAACAACACGTCACGTGGTTACTACCAGTTTAGAAACCACTGGTCTTCAAAGAACGCTTTCTAAGAAGCTTTAAGGGCGAGCGCCCGCTGGCTTCCGAAAATCATCGGACTCAGATTGTACACACCTTCGGAAGGGAAATTTGAATGGTTGGCTTTATTCTTACCGGTCATGGACAGTTCGCACCCGGCCTAGCTAGCGCTATCGCTATGGTTGCCGGCGACCAGCCCGCTTTTACCGTCGTTCCTTTTGAGGGCGACCAGGCTGCTTCCTACGGTGAGGATCTCCGCGCCGCTATTACCGCCATGCGCGAGGAGTGCGATGGCGTGCTCGTCTTTACCGACCTGCTTGGCGGCACCCCGTTCAACCAGTCGATGATGATTGCCCAGGATGTCGACAACGTCGAGGTTCTGACTGGCACCAACCTTCCCATGGTTATTGAGCTTCTGTTCCTCCGCGGCAATGCCACGCTCGCCGAGCTTGGCGAGCAGGCCGTGACCGTTGGCCAGACGGGCGTCACCGCCCAGACGGTCGCATCCGTTGCCGGCTCCGAGGAAGAGGATATCTTCGGCGACGAGGACGGCATCTAATGGCCGATTTCGGAGCCAACGTCCTGAGCTCTTCGGTCGCCCTTTTAGGCCTGCTTGTCATCATGGGCTTGATTTACACCATCTGGTCGCAAATCAACATGAAGAAGAAGCAGAAGTACTTCAAGGAGCTGCACACCGAGCTCAAGCCGGGTCAAGAGGTTCTTTTCGCCGGCGGTATCTACGGAACCGTCAAAGGCATCGAAGGCGAGAAGGTCCAGATCAAAGTCCGATCCGGAGCCGTTGTAGATGTTTCGCGTTACGCGATTCAGGAGATCAAGTAACTGTCGTCAGCAAATAACGAAAGGAAGCTGATCAACATGGCAGAACCCAACATTCTTCTTACCCGCATCGATAACCGACTGGTTCATGGTCAGGTTGCCACCCAGTGGAACTCCACCCTGGGCTCCAACCTCATCCTCGTCGCCAACGACGACGTGGCGTCCAACACCATGCGCCAGAACCTCATGAAGATGGCCGCTCCCGCCGGCGTCGCTACGCGTTTCTTCTCTCTGCAGAAGACCATCGACGTCATTGGCAAGGCGAGCCCGCGCCAGAAGATCTTCATCGTGGCCGAAACACCGGAAGACGTGCTTACGCTCGTCAAGGGCGGTGTGCCTATAAAGAAGGTAAACATCGGCAACATGCACATGTCGGAAGGAAAGCGCCAAGTCGCCACCTCCGTCGCAGTTAACGACGAGGATGTCGCTGCGTTTAAAGAGCTGCAGGAATTGGGGGTGGAGTTGGAGATCAGGCGCGTTCCGAGCACGCCTGTTGAGGACACGAGCAAGCTCTTCTCGTAATCCTCGTGATCCACGTTGTCAGGAGTGAAACCCTGACGTTCTGTACGTGAAATCCAAAGTGCGTACATACATTTTGAAAGGAGGAGCAAGATGGAATACTCGATCATCCAGATCGCTCTGGTCTTCGTCGTCACGTTCATCGCGGCAATCGACCAGTTTGACTTCCTCGAGTCTCTCTATCAGCCCATCGTCACCGGCGCCGTCATCGGTCTTATCCTTGGCGACCTCAACACCGGTCTTCTCGTGGGTGGTACTTATCAGCTCATGACGATCGGCAACATGCCGATCGGAGGCGCTCAGCCGCCTAACGCCGTCATCGGCGGCATCATGGCAGCCATTCTCGCTATCGCTACGGGCCTCGAGCCCAACGCGGCAGTCGGCCTTGCCATTCCGTTCGCTCTGCTTGGTCAGCTCGGCGTTACCCTGGTCTTCACGCTTATGTCGCCGCTCATGTCCTCCGCGGACAACATGGCTCACAACGCTGACACCAAGGGTATCGAGCGTCTGAACTACTTCGCCATGGCTCTGCTCGGCCTGATCTTCGCTGTCGTCGTCACCCTGTTCTTCATCGCTGGCGCTACCATCGGTCAGACCATCGCTTCCGCCATCCCGACTTGGCTGCAGACCGGTCTCTCCGCTGCAGGCGGCATGATGCGCTTCGTCGGCTTCGCCGTCCTGCTCAAGGTTATGATGAACCGCGATATGTGGGGCTTCTTCCTCATGGGCTTTGGCCTCGCGCTCATCACCGTTGCCAACGATTCGCTGGCAACCCCTGCTCTGCTCATCCTCGCTCTCATCGGCTTCGGCATCGCTTTCTGGGACTTCCAGCAGCAGACCGAGCTGAAGGGTGCAGCTGTTTCTGACGGAGGTGACTTCGAAGATGGCATCTAATGAGTATGTGATCCCGGAGCACTACGAGGATCTCACTCCTGCTCCGCAGCTCGACCAGAAGACCCTCAACAAGATGGCTTGGCGCTCCTGCTTCCTGCAGGCCTCGTTCAACTACGAGCGTATGCAGGCCGCTGGCTGGCTCTACTCCATCATCCCCGGTCTGGAGAAGATCCACACCAACAAGAACGACCTCGCGGCTTCCATGAGCCACAACCTGGAGTTCTTCAACACCCACCCGTTCCTCGTCACCTTTGTTATGGGCATCGTGCTTTCGCTCGAGCAGAACAAGGTTGACATCCCCACGATCCGCGCCGTCCGCGTCGCCGCAATGGGCCCGCTCGGTGGTATCGGTGACGCCCTGTTCTGGCTGACGCTCGTGCCTATCACGGCCGGCATCACCTCCAACATGGCCATCAACGGCAACGCCGCTGCGCCGATCATCTTCCTGGTGATCTTCAACGCCGTCCAGTTCGCTCTGCGCTTCTGGCTCATGAACTGGTCCTACAAGCTTGGCACCAGCGCTATTGACGCTCTGACCGCCAACATGCAGGCCTTCACGCGTGCCGCTTCCATCATGGGCGTCTTCGTCGTCGGTTGCCTGGTCGTCACCATGGGTGGCACCCAGATCAACCTCCAGATCCCCAACGGCACCACCCGTGGTCTCTCCGCTACTACCGTGATCGTCTCCGAGAAGGAGGCCGAGAACTTCACCGGTATGGAGGGCATCGATACCGAGACCGCTGAGGCCGGTACCATCGCCATGACCGATAAGGACGGCAACGCCCTTACCGCCTCCGATGCTGACGGCAACGCTGTCGAGTGCGGCGTCACCGATCTGGGCAACGGCATGGAGTCCGTGACCTACGGCACCGTTACCGAGGATCCGGTCAACTTCTCTGTTGCCGACACCCTCAACACCATCGTCCCGAAGCTCGTCCCGCTTATGCTTACGCTGCTGCTTTACTACATGTTCGCTAAGCACAGCTGGACCCCGACCAAGGGCATTCTGCTGCTCTTCGTCCTCGGCATCCTGGGCGCTGGCCCGCTTGGTCTCTGGCCGAGCATCTGGTAAGGCTCTAGCTTGAGGGGTGTGTCCCTACGCGGCTCACACCCCGACCCCTTAAGCCATGTGTATGTTAAAAGCCGCGTGCTCGAAAGAGCGCGCGGCTTTTGTTTTCTTGTTGATTTGGGTGCGGCAGACAGATAATGCTAAACACCCAAGGTAGTAGCCGAGTTTGAGAAAATGGGAGGATAGGATGGCGATCGGAGCGCGTAAGCAACCGCTGTACGATCAGCTGGTCGATATTCTGACCGAAAAGATCGACCATGAATATCGCGCCGGTGACATGATTCCTTCCGAGCGCGAACTATCGGAGCGCTATGGTCTCTCGCGCACTACGGTACGCCTGGCTCTGCAGGAACTGGAGCGTTTAGGATTGGTGGTTCGGCAGCACGGTCGCGGTACCTTTGTGACCGACCGTTCGGCAAAGGCAACCAATCTTATGCAGTCCTACAGCTTTACCGAGCAGATGCGCGCGATGGGTCGCGACCCCGAGACCACGATTCTCGAGTTTTGCGAGATGGAGGCCGATAAGAATCTGGCCGAGCATATGGGATTGCGTATCGGTGATCGCATTTTTAAGCTCAAGCGACTTCGTTCTGCCGACAACATGCCCATGATGGTCGAACGCAGCTATCTACCGGTTCGTCAATTTCTGTCCCTAAAGCGACCGCTGCTGGAGCGTAAGCCGCTTTACGATGTGATTGAGCAGGACTTTCAGCAAAAGATACGCGTGGCCGAAGAGGAGTTCTATGCGAGCATAGCCCGTCCCACCGATGCCCACTTTTTGGGAATTGTCGAGGGCTCGCCTGTGCTCGATTTGGTCAGGACTACGTATAACGAGTCAAACGAGGTTGTGGAGTATACACTCTCGGTTGCTCGTGCCGATCAGTTTAAATACAAGGTTTACCACCAGCGTAGCGACTAGTGTTCGCATCGTTTCCATATGATGATTCTTTGCATTTAACTGGTTACTACCAGATAACCAACTGAAGTGTATAATTGCACGTCAGAGGATTACTTCTATAGAGAGGTATTAGAAATGTTCGAGAAGAGTGTCGAGGAGCTCACTGAGCTCGGCGCCCAGATCACCACGGCCGAGATTGCTCAGCAGCCCGAGCTTTGGCGTGATACGCTCAACATCTATCGCGAGAACAAGGAGGCCATCGAGGCCTTCCTGGCCGAGGCTCGCGCTATGGGCGAGGGCCGTCTGTCCGTTGTCTTCACCGGTGCCGGTACGTCCGACTACGTTGGCGATACCTGCGCCCCGTGCCTGCGTCACGCTGGCAACACTGATCTCTACGACTTTAAGCCCATCGCTACGACCGACATCGTGAGCGCCCCGCGCGATTTCCTGCGCGCCGAGGATCCCACGCTCGTGGTTTCCTTTGCCCGCTCTGGCAACAGCCCCGAGAGCCTTGCTGCCGTTGCCGTTGCCAAGGAGCTCGTCCACAACGTCAAGTTCCTCAACATCACCTGCGCTCCCGAGGGCAAGCTCGCCGTCGAGTCCGCCGATGATCCCAATGCGCTGACGCTGCTCATTCCGCGCGCCAACGACAAGGGCTTCGCCATGACCGGTTCTTATTCCTGCATGACCCTGCTCTCCACCCTTATTTTCGACACTGCCTCTGACGAGCAGAAGGCCGAGTGGGTCGAGACCATCGCCAAGATGGGCGAGGAGGTCATCTCCCGTGAGCCCGAGATCGCCGATTACCTGGCTGGCGACTTCAACCGCGTGACCTACTTGGGTTCTGGCTCCTTCGGTGGCCTTGCCCAGGAGAGCCAGCTCAAGATCCTCGAGCTCGCTCACGGTCTGGTCGCTACTTCCTACGACACCTCCATGGGCTATCGTCACGGACCTAAGTCCTTCGTCGACGATAAGACGCTCGTCTTCGTGTTCGTCAACAACGACGCCTACACCCGTCAGTACGATATCGACATCCTCAACGAGATCGGTGGCGACGAGATCGCTCAGCACACCATCGCCGTTCAGCAGGAAGGTGCCACCGTCTATGAGGGTGAGTCCTTCACCTTTAAGGGCTACGAGGTACTTCCCGAGGGTTACCTTGCCCTGCCGTTCGTGATGTTTGCCCAGGCTATCAGCCTGCTCAACTCCGTGCGCGTGGGCAACACGCCCGATACGCCGAGCCCCACCGGCACGGTCAACCGCGTGGTTAAGGGCGTGACGATTCACCCCTTCACCGCTTAATCGCGTCCCCCTGTAAGGGCGCCCGTCCGCTCATAACGGCGGGCGGGCGCTTTTTGTTTTACGTGAGCTGGGTATAAGCATCACCACAGTCAACTGCTTTAGAAGCAAGGAGTGCATATGAGCACGTACGCAATTAAGGCTGACAAGTTCTTCTTGCCGGCAGGCCCGCAACTGGGCGGCTATCTTATGGTCGAGGACGGCGTCTTTGGCGCCTGGCAGGCCGACGAGCCCTCTTGCGAGATTAAGGACTACACGGGATCGTGGATCGCACCGGGTATGGTCGATACTCACATCCATGGCTTCTACAACCACTCAACTACCGATAACGATCCCGAGGGCATCGATATCAGCTCGACCGAGCTCGCCCGTCGCGGTACCACCAGCTGGCTGCCCACGACGTTCACCGATGGCGTCGAGCAGATCAAGGACGCCTGCGCCGCCATCGCTCAGGCGGACGAGGGCCGCGGCCCCGACTTCTGCGGTGCTCGCATTCAGGGTATCTACCTGGAGGGCCCCTTCTTTACCATGAAGCACGTGGGCGCGCAGAACCCCGCTTATCTTATCGACCCCTCCGAGGAGGTCTTCGACCAGTGGCAGGAGGCTGCCGGCGGACGTATCGTTAAGAGTGCCATGGCCGCCGAGCGCGATGGCGCCGCTGCCTATGCCGCTGCCCTCAACGCAAAGGGTGTCGTGACCAGCATCGGCCACTCCGATGCCACGTATGACGAGTGCATCGCCGCCATCAACGCCGGTGCCAGCTGCTTTACGCATACCTATAACGGCCAGCGCGGGCTGCATCACCGTGAGCCCGGTGTCGTGGGTGCTGCCATGTCCACGCCTGAGACCTACGCCGAGATCATCTGTGACGGCAAGCACGTAAACCCTGCCGCCATCAAGGCGCTGCTGCAGGCAAAGGGCTGGCAGCACACGGTGCTCATTACCGACTGCCTGGGTTGCGGCGGCATGCCCGAGGGCAGCTACACCAGTGGTGGCATGGACGTCATCATGAAGGACAACCTGTGCTGGCTCGCCGACGGCAAGAGCATTGCTGGCTCGGTGCTCACGCTTGCCCAGGGCGTCAAGAACATCGTCGACTGGGGCATCGCCAGCGCCGATATCGCCATTCGCATGGCAACCGAGGTGCCGGCACGCTCCGCGCACATCGAGGATAAGTGCGGCAGCATCATGCCGGGTCGCGACGCCGACTTTGTCGTGTTCGACCATGAGCTCACCCTCGTCGAGACGTATGTTGGCGGCCAGAGCGTCGGCAACGCCTTTACTGAGTAACGATAGAAAAAGACGGCGGGCCCGAATCTGCTCGGACCCGCCGTATGGGTTAAACGCTCAAAAGCACCTTCACAGTTACAGCTTGTTAGCGATCTTCTTTGCCGTGCGCTTAACGCCGGCCACCAGGCCTCCTGCAGGATGCTCCTTCTCGTAGGCTAGGCGCTTCTCGCGCTTGGCGTACTCCTCGACGATGATGTCGCCATACTCGTCTTCGATCTTGTCGAAGAAGTCGACGGCGCCCTTAATTTCCTCAGCGGTCGGGTGTCCCTTCTGGACGCCACCGGTGAGTTTGAACGGCCCCCACGTATCAAAGCCGGGGCAGCCGTAGACACCCATAAAGATGGCCTGCCTCATGCGGCAGATGCCATCGATATCCTTGCCGTACCACTTGTTTTTGCCACCGTAGGTCATAAGGCCAAACACCTTATCCTGCGGCTGCAGCACGTTCGTGAGCACGCGTGCCATGTCCTTGTCGATCTCGGAGTAATAGATGCCCGTGGCGACACCAATCAGATGATATTCGTGCAGGTCGGGGTACTCGTTTTTACCGAGCGCCTTGACGTCGAGGGTATCGATCTCGGGGTGTGCCTCGACGATGGCGTCCACGAGCTTTTTCGTATTGCCGTGATGGCGCGAGGCGTAGAGGATGATGGTTCGCATAAGAAGGCCTTTCAGCTGTAATTGCATCAATGTCTGTATGGTACCCCGTTGCATGGCTGGGATACCGGACGCATCGATGAACGTGCGGGTTTGTCCTTTGGTCAGAGCCGAGACGGGTTCTTGCGAGCAAAAAGTAGTTGTTCGAAAGGATGGGCAATGGAATACGCTCTTTCCAACGATTCGATTTCTATCAAGGTTTCCACGGCCGGCGGCTCGTTTACCTCGATTGAGGCTGACGGACGCGAGTACTTGTGGCAGGGCGATCCCGCCGTGTGGTCCGGCCAGGCACCGATTTGCTTCCCGATTTGCGGAGGCTTGCGCGACAACAGCGCCATGACATTTGCCGGGCATCATGTAAAGCTCGCTCGCCACGGGTTTGCGCGCAAACAGGAGTGGAAGCTGCTGAGCCAAGGCGAGAACGAGCTGGCGATGTGCCTGGCTTCCGAGGATAACGCCGCACTGCTGAGCGATTATCCCTACCCGTTTAAGCTTGTCGCTCGTTATGCGCTCGAGGATACCGCCGTGCGCGTCTCCTATGAGGTCACCAACGAGGGAACCGAGGACATGCCGTTCTTTATCGGCGGTCATCCCGGCTTTAGGTGTCCGCTCGATGAGGGCGAGGCCTATACGGACTACGAGTTGCGCTTCGAGAAGGACGAGGCTGCGGAGCTTTGCACCGCCGTGCCCTCGACTGGATTGATTGACGTGGCAAACCGCTCCAAGAACCCCATGGTGGGAAAGACACTGCCCCTGTCGCATGAGCTCTTCGATTTTGCGGAGACCATCTTTGACGTGCTCGAGAGCCGTCAGGTCACGCTTTCCAAGAAGGGCGAGGACAAGGGCGTCCGCCTGAGCTTTGAGGGCTTCCCGTATCTCATCGTGTGGAGTAAGCCCGAGGGCGATTTTGTGGCAGTTGAGCCCTGGGGCGGCCTTTCGACCTGCTCCGATGAGGACGACGTGCTTGAGCATAAGCGCGGCTGCCTTGTCGCCAAGCCCAAGGAGACCGTCGTTCGCTCGTTCACGATTGAGATTCTGTAATTCCGTTTTGTCGACTCGTATCGCGAGGCATAAGGAGCCTGCGAGATAAGGAGCTAAAAATGATCCTCACCGTTACGATGAACCCGTCTGTCGATACGCGCTATCAGCTCGATGAGCTCATTATCGACGACGTCAACCGTGTGGCGCCCGAAAAGACCGCCGGCGGCAAGGGCCTCAACGTGGCCCGTGTGCTGGGTCAGCTGGGCGACGACGTTGTGGCAACCGGTCTACTCGGCGGCCACATGGGCGCTTACATGGCCGAGCTCATGGATGCCAACGGCATTAAGAATGATTTTGTACCCATCAAGGGCGAGACTCGTATTTGCCTCAACATCCTCCATGCCGGCAACCAGACCGAGCTGCTCGAGAGCGGCCCGACAATTGCCCCCGAGGAGCTCGATGCCTTTACCGCCAAGTTTACCGAGCTTGCGGGCAAGGCCGACGTCGTCACCATTTCGGGTTCGCTGCCCCGCGGTGTCGAGGCAGACTACTATGCCAAGATCACGGGCATTGCCGAGAACGCCGGCGCCAAGGTGCTGCTCGATACCTCGGGTGCTTCGCTCGAGGCTGCGCTCAAGTCCGAGGTCAAGCCCGAGCTGGTCAAGCCTAACCTGACCGAGATCAACGGCCTTCTGGGCACGAGCTTTACCACCGACGATGTGGACGAGCTCCGCGCCGCGCTCGCCTCTGACGCCCGCTTCTCCGATATCCCCTGGGTCGTCGTGTCCATGGGCGCTGCCGGCTCCGTTGGTTTCCACAATGGCCGTGCGTTCCGCGCCAAGACGCCCGATATCCCTGCCGTTAACGCCACGGGCTCTGGTGACTCCACTATCGCAGGCTTCGCACATGCCATCGCTGCTGGCGCAGACGACGAGACGGTGCTGCGTACCGCCAACACCTGCGGCAAGCTCAACGCCATGGATCCCATGACCGGCCATCTGGTCATGGACCGTTGGGACGAGGTCTACAACGGCGTTGTCGTGACTGAGCTGTAGGAGCTTGTGCCGCGGCCCCGGCATCGGTTGTTTGCTTGTGGTTAGAGCCGACGACAAGTGCGGTAGCATTATGCCGGGGCGCGACGCCGAGTATGTCGTGTTCAATCCCGACCTTAGCCTGGTCGAGACGTATGTAGGTGGCAACAGCGTCGGTAACGCGTTTATCGAGTAGCCGCCAAAGAAACGATCCGAGAGGGGATTTAGATGATTTACGGTGCACTGGGCGATATCGAGGAATACCGCGGAATGCTCAAGGGCCTCGACGTGCTAATCGATTGGCTCGAGGAGAACGATCCGGCGAAGCTCGAGGTTGGCAGCCATCCGATTCTGGGCGACAAGGTCTTTGCGAACGTCATGGCACCCACGACGCGCCCCGAGTCCGAGGCTCACTATGAGACGCATCAGCGCTATCACGATCTGCAGATCGACGTCGAGGGTCGCGAGGCCTTTAAGGTGGCCACGGGCAGCCTGACGCTGGTCCAGGAGTTTGACGAGAAGGACGACTACGATCTGGTCGATTCCGACGCTTCGATCGCCGGCGATCTTGCCGACGACAAGTTTGCGCTGTTCGTTGCCGGCGAGCCTCATATGCCCACGCTCGAGTTCCCGGGCGATGGCGCACAGCCGGTCAAGAAGATTTGCTTTAAGCTGCTTGCAGATGCTTACTGGGAGGAGTAGCGTGCTGCTCGGCTGAGCTGTTCGTTTGATGGCGTGATTCCCCTATAGAAATCACGCTAGGACCCCGCCAAATGCGTTTTCCCTTGGGGATCACGTTTGGCGGGGTTTTCTGTTTTTGAGTAGAAAGCGGTCAACGTGGCGATGCTTGGATTGGCGCACACGCACTCAAAATCGGCAACAAAAAAGCCGCCCGAAGGCGGCTATCTTGTGCAATGGAGCCAGCGACCGGGCTCGAACCGGTGACCCCCGCTTTACGAGAGCGGTGCTCTACCAACTGAGCTACGCTGGCGGCCATGTGGTGACGCAACTGGGGCGTCAACGGCTGTCTATGATACGGGACATCGCAAATCCGCGCAAGTGTTCTGACGGCTTTTCTCACTTTAAATGCACTCCTTGATTATCGACTTTATCCGAACACCTCCCACATTCATCCGCACATGTGCGGATGAATGTGGGAACCCGATACCCTGAGGGCCGGGCCGGCCGGCCCCGGGAGATCGGAGGACGGCATGTCCGGAAAGAAGAGAAAGGGCTCCGCGAGGGCGGTCCCGAGGTCCTACGGAAGGCTCACGAGGCACGAGCGGGACACGGTCCAGAGG
>CABUTH010000025.1 GCA_902494465.1 uncultured Collinsella sp. | reverse complement strand
GGGACGGCCTCGGGCAGCTTGTCCTGCTTGACGGTGATCGTCAGCTGGTCCTCACACTGCCACTCGACCTTCTCGATGCAGCCCGGAACGGCGCGGCGCAGGGCCTCGACATGGCTCTCGCAGCGACGGGCATACACCTTGTTCTCAGTTTCAATCATTCGTTACTCCACCTCGCTCTGAGCGGTCTCGGTACCGAACACAGCGCGGTACATCGGCGTCGCGTGAAGTTCCTCGGTGCTCTGCTCGAGTACGATGCCGGTCGCGGTCTCCACACCGCGCACGAGGGGCAGCGGGGTGGCGATGCCAAACCACAAGATCATGACAGCCAGGATGATTTCGGGGATAAGCATGAGCGCCGGGGCCTCATGCTTGCCCATGCCCTGGGGCGCATGGCCGAATACCGACTTGAGTGCGATACGGGTGAGCGCGGAGATGGCCACGGTAAGACCGAGGGCGACCACGACGACCAGCCACATGGGACCGGCGGTAACACCGGCGACAAAAGTCAGGAACTCGGAGATAAACATGCCAAAGGGCGGGAAGGCACCAAGACCGAGCAGCGCCAGGACGGCGAGCGCGGCGGTTGCGGGGGCAACCTCGACGACGCCCTGGATCTTGGCCAGGCTACGCGTACCAAAGGCGTGCTGGATGTTGCCGGACACGCAGAAGGCAAGCGTCTTGGTAAAGCCGTGGAACACGCAGTGCAGCAGGGCCGCGGCGATACCCAGCGGGCCACCGATACCCAGGCACAGGGCGATAACGCCCACGTTCTCCACAGACGAGTACGCAAAGCGGCGCTTGAGGTCGTCCTGGCGAAACATCGAAAGTGCCGCCACCAAAATGGACAGCGTGCCGACGATCAACAGCAAAAGTTGCGGATACTCGGCGCCTACGGCCTGGATGGTAAAGCCGTAGAAGCGCATGATCACGAGCATGGCGCACTTAAGTAGCACGCCCGAGAGCAGGGCCGAGACAGGGCTCGGGGCCTGGGAGTGGGCATCGGGCAGCCAAGTGTGCATGGGGAACAGGCCGGCCTTGGTGCCAAAGCCGATCACGATAAACGCAAAGGCGAGGCGCATGAGCGTCGGGTCGAACTGGTCGGCATACGGCAGCACGCACGACAGGAATGCGGCCTCGTGGGCGTTGGGAATCACGTCGGCGGCGTTGGCGTAGATCAGCAGCGTACCGAACAGGCCAAAGGCCACGCCGGCGGTGCAGACCATCGCATACTTCCAAGAAGCCTCGAGGGCCGTCTTGTTCTTGTAGATACCCACGAGGAACACGGTGGAAAGCGTGGTTGCCTCCACAGCGGCCCACGTGAGGATCATGTTGTTGGACAGGCACGCGAGCAGCATGGTGAACACAAACAGGCTAAACAGCGCAAAATACTGCTTGGCGCGCTCGGCGGGCATGGAGCCCTCCTCGATATCGGCCTTTACATAGGGCAGCGAGAACAGCCCGGTAAGAAAACCGATAAAGCCGATGAGCAGCACAAAGATGGCGCCCAGCGAATCGAGGTGGAACCACAGGCCAAGAGCGCTCGCGGTGTCGCCGCTCATAAGGACGTCACCGGCCGTCACAATCGACAGCACCAGGACGGCTGCGACGGAGACCAGGTTGAGACCGGCAAACACGTTATAAGACGTGTTCTTGGGCAAAAACGCCATGACCAGCGAGAACACCAAAGGAGTCGCGAGCAGGGCGAGAATCAACGTTTCCATGGACTACCCCCTCAGCTCGGACAGGTCGCGCGCATCGAGCGAGTGGGAGTCGTCCCAAATGCGACGCACGACGATGGACATGATGATGACGGCAAAGATGGCGTCGGTGGCGATACCGATCTCGATGATCTCGGGAGCGGTGGGGGCCAAAAGCGCAAGCGTCACATGGCTGCCGTTTTCCATAAGGCAGTATCCAAAGATCTGCTTCATGATGTTGCGCTGCGAGATGATGCAGGTGAGGCCCACAAAGAAGTGAGCGAAGCTAATAGCGAGCGCAGGCGTTGCGACCTCGGCCGTGGGCAGGCTGATCTGCGTCACGACGGCAAAGCAAATCGCGACCTCGACGGCGATGATGCAAATGGCCCACGCGGGCTTAAGGCCGGCCTTGAGCGATGCGTCGCTTGGCTCGCCCATCTTCTTGTATGCGCGGTTGAGGATGTAAGGGACCAGGACGACCTTAGTGATAAAGGCAGATCCAGCCCACATTAGCAGCTCCTGCGCACCGGTGGTGACACCGAGCGTGGCGAGAAGCCCCACGAGCACCAGCGACTGCACCGCATACCAGTGGATGGAATGTTTGATGTTCTTGGAGACGACCACCATGGTGGACGTGACGATCAGAAGGCCGCCAAGGATGTTGACGATCGAATAACCCATGTCGTTCTACCTCCTAACCGATCCAGCTGGCCGAAAGCGGGCCGCTGACGATGACCATGATGATGAGCACGATGAACACGAACGCCATCGCGCGGGGAAGCGGGGCACCCGCAGCGACCTCTTCGCTCGGCTCGCCGGGCAGGCAATAGCCCATCCACTTGAGGAACCAGGCAAAGGTGGCGACGGTCTCGGCGACCATGATGCACACGAGCACCAGGATCGCCACGTTGCCGGCACCCACAGAAAAGCCGCCGGCGATGATCTGGAACTTCGAGAAGAACGTGTTCATGGGCGGCACGCCGGCAATGGCGAGCGCCGCGACACCAAAGCCCACGCCCGAGATCGGGTACTTCTTTACGATGCCGCGAAGCTTGGGCAGCATACGCGTGCCGAGCGTAAAGGAGAACGAACCGGCGATCAGGAAGAACAGCGTCTTGGCGAAAGCGTGGTTAAAGATGTGGCACACGGCGCCATCAAAGGCCAGCTGGCTGCCAAAGACCGAAAGGCCCAGACCAAAGAACACATTGGAGAGCTGGGCGATCGTGGAGAAGGCCAGCAGACGCTTCATATCCTTTTGCGGCAGGTACATGAGGAAACCAAAGAGCATGGTGACCATGGCGTCGATAATGGCGACCCAGCCCACAATCTCGGGAATCTCGCCGGCAGAGACGAGTGCACGCGCGAACACGCACACGCCGACCTTGACCATCGAGGCACCATGCAGGTAGGCCGAAACAGGCGTCGGCGCCTCCATAGCCGAAGGCAGCCACATGTACATGGGAACCTGTGCGGACTTGGCCCAGGCCGCAAACAGCACGAGCAAAAGGACGATAGCCTTGAGCTTGGCGTCGAGGCCGGCAATCGCGGTAATGGCGAAGGTGCCGGTGTGGGCAAACACGATAGCGGCGCCCAGATACAGGCCGAGCGCACCGATATGCGTGATGATCAGGGCCTTCATGCCGGCCTTCTTGGCCGTAGGCGACATGTAGTAGCTAATGAGGCCCCAAGAGCACGCACCCGTGATCTCAAAGAACACGAGCTGGCCCAAAAGGGTCGAGCTGTACACAAGGCCGGCCATGGCGCCGATGAAGGTCGAGAGGTACGCGTAGAAGCGACGACGCGGCGCGTCGGGATGCTCACGGTTATTCTCGCTCATATAGGGAATCGAGTAGATCACGACGAGCAGGCCGATACCCACAAAGGCGGGCGCGAGCAGCGTGCTCATGCGATCAAAGGTGAATCCCATGACGAGGGTCTGCCCAAACGAGATCAGGGGGACCTGCGTGTCGGGCATGCCGGCGCCAGCGAAATTCGCGGCGAGGGCGATGGTGCAGACCGTCGAGACGGCGGCACCCAAAACGCTGAACCACTTGGCGTACGGACGGGGGAACAGGGCGACGAGCACCGAGGCCACCATCGGGGCCGCGATAGCGACCAAGCCGAGAAGGGACAGACTGACTGCAAATGACATTGTTTCTCCCTTCTCCTACACGCCGACGACCACGAAGACAAACGCCAGAACGGCGATGCCAACGACAGCCCAAGTCTGATTACCGAGTACCTTAAAACGCGAGCGCGAGCAGGAGTTCTCGATCACGCCGCATACGACAAAGTCGATCAGGCACTTCACCAGGAAGATGACTGCACCCAGAACGGCGGCAGCGCCCACGGTCGCGGGCTCGCCCCAAGGGATGAAGATCGCGCAGAACCAAGCGACGACCAGGACCTGTTTCATGGACATGGCGAGCTTGGCCATGGCGAGCGATGGGCCGGAAAGCTCGGCGAGCGGACCTTCCTGAAGCTCTTGCTCGGCCTCGGCCTGATCAAACGGCAGCTTGCCGAGTTCCATGTAGCAGGCGATCGCAAAGGCGATGCCGGCGAGGATCACGGCGACCGGCGCGTCGATGGCGCCCGTCATGATGTGCTGACCCATGGTGGCGATGTCGGTGGAGCCGCACACCAGGGCGGCGGCAAACAGCGCCAGCAGCATGGACGGCTCGATGAGCACGCTCATGAGCAGCTCGCGGACGCCGCCGATACCGGCGTAGGCGTTGGACGAATCCACACCGCAGAGGGCGAAGAAGAAGCGGGCGAGCGCTAGGCTGTACATGATGGTGATGGCGTCACCAAAGACCGGGATGGGGCTTTGTGCCGTAAAGAGCGGCAGACCCATCGCGAGCATAAAGGCGACGGCGAAGAACAGCGGCGGCATAATGCGCAGCGCAAAGCTCGCATCCTCGCTCTGGGACTCGGGGCGCGCAAAGAGCTTGGCCAGGTCGCGGTAGTCCTGCATGATGCTGGGGCCGCGACGGTTGTGCATCTTGGCGCGGATCACGCGGCCGAGACCGGAGAAGAACGGTGCGACGGCCATGACGACCACGCCCTGCAGAACGGCAAGTACGATGTTGTTCATGCTCTCCCCTCCTTAACCCATTTGCACGGCGAGCACGAGGAACACCACGAGTGCCGCGACGATGTAGCAGATATAGATGCTGTAGTTGCCGCCCTCAAGCTTAGTCGCGAGGTCGGCGAGCTTCTCGACACCCTTATGCGGGGCATCGACGAGAACCTTGTCGGGTACGGGCTCCACAGCCTCGGCCACACCGGTAAGCTTCTGGAAGAAGTGCGCAATGGACCAGCAGACGGCCGTGCAGCGGTCACGCAGCGTGTAGAGCGGCTGCATAAACCAGGACACCTCGGAGGCAAAGGTCGTGGCCACGACGGGCATATGCTCGTTGGGAGCATAGCCGCATGCCCACGGCTGGGACTTCTGCACCTTGCCGACGGTCTTGAGCTTGCGATAACCGCAGGCAAGGCCGACGAGCACCACGAGCGCAATAGCGATCGCGGGCGTGGAAGTGGCAGCGCCGGAGTACTGGTTCATGAGCTCCATGCCCTCGGCGGCAAACACGCCACCGTACGGATGCAGCACGGACGCGGCGACATCGACCAGCACGGGCGCGATCACGGGAGCGCCAATGCCCAGCAAGACGCAGATGGCCGCGAGCAGGCCCTGCGCAAACACCATGGGGGCGGGAACCTCCTTGGCATTGGCCGCGGCCTCGGAGCGGGGCGCGGAGGCAAAGGAGACGCCATAGGCCTTGACGAAGCACGTGACAGCCAGCGCACCGGTAATGGCAAGCGCGACGGCAGCGAACACGGCCACGATCATGACGGCCTTGTCGCCCTGCATGGCGGCGTTAAACAACGACTGGTAGGTAAACCACTCGGACACAAAGCCGTTGAAGGGCGGGATGGCCGAGATGGCAAGCGCGCCGACGAGGAAGCAGATGGCCGTAGCCGGCATACGACGGAACAGGCCGCCCATCTTCTCCATATTGCGCGTACCCGTGGAGTACAGCAGCGCACCGGCGCCCAAGAACAGCTCGCCCTTAAACATCGCGTGGTTAAACGTGTGATAGAGGGCGGCCATCAGAGCCAGGACGGCGATGCCGACCGAGTTGAGCGCCATAGCGGCCATGGAGGCGCCGACGCCGAGCAGAATGATGCCGATGTTCTCGACGGAGTGATAGGCCAGCAGGCGCTTGATGTCATGCTCCTGCAGGGCGAAGGCCACGCCGAGGACCGACGAGATCGCACCGAAGACCATGACCATAAGACCCCACCAGACCTGAACGCCAGAGGCGGAGAGCAGGTCGAGGCCCACTTTGAGGATGCCGAAGATACCGATCTTGATCATGCCGCCGGACATGAGGGCCGACACGTTGGACGGCGCCTCGGGATATGCCTTGGGCAGCCAGCCGTGCAGCGGGATGATACCGGCCTTGGCGCCAAAGCCAAAGAAGGCGAGCACGAAGCACACGGATGCGACCGCGGGGCTAAACTGCGTAGCGCGGAAATCCGCAAAGGCAAACGAGCCGCCGGCGAAGTTGGTCATGGTGAGGAAGCTCGCCATGATGAGCACAAAGCCCACGTGCGCGATCACAAAGTAGAGCCAACCGCCATGGATGGAGTTCTCGTTCTCCTCGATCACGACCAGGAAGTACGAGGTCAGCGACATGAGTTCGAAGGCGACCAGGAACCAAAACACGTTGTCGGCAGTAATGACGAGCATCATGGACGCCACGAAGGTGTTAAAGAAGAAGCCGGCGCGGCCCTTTTTGCCCGGGTACTCATCAAAGTAGTTGAGACCGTAGGTCGAACCGGCAAACGCGAGCACCGAGATGAGCGCCACGAACAGGCCGGACAGCTGGTTGAGCAGCAGCTGGAAATGGGCAAACGGGAAGAACACGATGGTGTCGACCGACGTGACATCGCCCAGCACAGCCTGGATACCGGCCACAAACGAAAGCACCGCGGCGACGGCGCCGATAAGGCAGCCGGCGGTCTTGGCGGCGTTATCGGCCTTGATCAGCAGAACCGAGGCGAGCGCACCGATGCACGAGACGGCAAGCGATGCGATAAACAGCGTCATGCTATCCATTGTTTACGCTCCCTTCTGCTTTCTCGGAGAGGCCCTGGGCCACAGCGGTAACGTCGACGACCGGACCGTTTTCGATCGAGCGCAGGCGCTTGGCCTCGTCGAGCTCGCGATCGGCCGCGCCACCCATGACGGTCAGCGCCTTGGTGGGGCACGCCGCCACACAATGCGGGCCGTCCGGATCGAATGCGCACAGGTCGCACTTGACAGCGCAGGTGTACTGGCCGGGAGCCCACGTAAGCAGGCTGCTCAGGGACTTAGGATACGAAGGCGTCGGGTCGCACATGCCTGCGACACCGGCGATAGACGTACCATCGGGATGGATGGCTCCGAAGGGGCACGCGATGGCGCACAGCCTGCACCCGATGCACTCCTGCTCCTTGACGTGGATGCGATCGCCATCGTGCTCGATGGCATTCACCGGGCAAACCTCGGCGCAGGGGGCACCCTCGCAATGGTGGCAGGCAAGGGCGGCCGAAATACCGCCGGTCTTCACGAGCGCCAGGCGCGGCGTATCCTGAAGACCCTGCATCCGGTGGGCGTCGGCACAGGCGGACTGGCATGTTCCGCAGCCGATGCACCTCTCCGGGTTGATGTCGATGAAGCGGTTCATCCCCACTTCCTTTCAAAATAACGGGCCGGGCTCCCGAACGTACGGGACGCCCGGCCCAAAAAGCCAACGAGAACGGGACTACACGATTTGATTCACGTGCGTCTCGTCGTCGAACTTGGCGGCGCCAGGCTCAACGTCCTGGGGAGCGGCGGCGTCGACCAGAGCCTGCTTGAGCTCGGTGTACTGACGCTCGACCTCGCCCTCTGCCCAAACCTGGTCGGCAATGGCGTCGACCTGGCAGGCGGAGAACTTATCCTCGGGCGTATGCGAGACCGGGTCGACCTTGTGCATGGTCAGCTCGTTGCACTTGCCGATCCACCACTGGTAGGTCATATAGACCGTGCCCTTGTTGATACGGTCGCTCACGTCGGCGCGGCTGTATACCTGGCCGCGGCGGCTGTGAATCGAGACGATGTCGCCGTTCTTGATGCCGCGCGCCTGGGCGTCCGCGGGATTCATGCGGACAAAACCGGGCTCGTCGGCGAGCAGCGCCAGCGTCTTGCAGTTGCCGGTCATCGAGCGGCAGCTGTAGTGGCCGACCTCGCGGACGGTGCACAGGATGAGCGGGTACTCATCGTCGGGAAGCTCGGAGGGCGCCTCCCAGTCGTGCGCGATCAGGTTGGCGCGGCCGTCCTTGGTGGTGAACTTGCCACCGGCGAACATGTCGGGCGTACCGTGGTCGTTCACATCGGTGCTCTTGACCGGCCACTGGGCGTAACCGCCCTCGGGAGCCATCTTCTCGTAGGTCGCGCCCACAAAGTTGGGGCACAGGCTAATGCACTCGTTCCAGATCTGCTCGGTGTTGTCATAGTGCATGGGGTAGCCCATGCGCGTGGACAGGTCCGCGAAGATCTCCCAGTCGTGACGGCACTCGCCCTTGGGCGGAACGGCCGCGTCAAAGTGCTGGAAGCTACGGTCGGATGCGGTAAAGACACCCTCGTGCTCGCCCCAAGAGGTAGCGGGCAGGATGACGTCGGCGAGCATGGTCGTCTGCGTCATAAAGATGTCCTGGCAAATGAACAGATCCAGCTCGGAGAGCGTCTTGCGCATACCGGCCGAATCGGGCTCGGTCTGCACCGGGTCCTCGCCGTAGTTGTAGAAGCAGTGCACCTTGCCCTCGTCGACCAGGTGGCCCAGATCGGTGAGCTTGTAGCCCTCCTCGAGCGGGAGCTTTTCCTCGGGCACGCCCCAAGCCTTGGCAAACTTGGCACGCACTGCCGGGTCGGTGACTTTCTGGTAGCCAGGGTACAGGTTGGGCAGCATGCCCATATCGCAGGAGCCCTGGACGTTGTTCTGGCCACGCACGGGCGCGAGACCGGAATTGGGTTTGCCGATCTGGCCGGCAACGCAGGCGATGGAGGCGATGGTGTGCACCGTCTTCAGGTTCTGCTTCTGCTGGCATACGCCCATGCCCCAGCCAATGATGGCAGAGGGCTTCGCCGTGGCGTACATCTCGGCAGCTTGGTGAATCAACGCGGGCTCGACACCCGTGATGTCCTGTACGGATTCGGGAGTGTAGTTCTTGATGGTCTCCCACCACTCGTCAAAGCCGTTCGTGTGCTCGGCGACGAATTCCTTGTCGTAGAGGCCATCGTTGACCAGACAGTTGGCAAAGGCGTTGAGGAACGCGACGTTGCAACCGTTCTTGATCGGAAGGTAAAGATCGGCGATACGCGCGGTTTCGATATGGCGCGGGTCGGCGACGATGATCTTGCAACCCTTTTCTTTGGCTCGCACGATACGCCTTGCGACGATGGGGTGCGAATCGGCAGGGTTATAGCCGAAGAGGAAAATGCAGCCCGCATCCTCCATACCGGGGATGGAGCATGACATGCAACCTGAACCAACCGTGTCCATCAGACCGAGGACAGTAGGGCCGTGTCAAGTACGGGCGCAGTTGTCTACGCTGTGGGTGCCGATGCACGCACGCGTAAACTTCTGCATGACGTAGTTCGCCTCATTGCCGCCGCCTCGCGAAGAGCCGGTGGTCATGACAGCGTTAGGACCATATTCGTCAATTATGGCCTGCATCTTAGATGCGGTGAAATCCAGTGCCTCGTCCCAGCTTACGCGCTCAAGATCCGCGCCCTTAGTGCGGCGGATCATCGGGTGCAGTACGCGAGGAGTCAAGATCTTGGTGTCGTTGATGAAGTCGTAGCCGCTCATGCCCTTAAGGCACAGCTCGCCCTGATTGGTGATGCCGTTGAGCGGTTCGGTACCCACGACCTGGCCGTTTTGGACCAAGAGGTTAAACTGGCAACCGGCGCCGCAGTACGGGCAGATCACTTTATGCTTCTCCATGACACCCTCCTTCCTTTCTCTGCTACCGAATACTCGGTACTTATTTGACAATCATTGGGCCTGTCGCCCGACGCTTACGCCTCGTTTTCGATGGTGGCGCGGGCACGCTCGGCAGTCAGTTCTGCCAGGCGCTCCTCGTCTACCAGGGTGAGGCCCTTGGTCGGGCACGCCTCGGCACACGCCGGACCGCCGGGACGGTCCACGCACAGGTCGCACTTGAGCACGAAGCTCTTAGTCTGCGAACCCACGCGAACGTCGCCCATCAAGACGGGGACCTGCGTGGTCGCCACGCTCACGGCGCCAAAGGGGCAGGCCATGACGCAGCTCTTGCAGCCGATGCAGTTGTCCTCGTTGACGCCGATACGATGGTTCTTTGGATCAAAGAACAAGGCGCCCGTGGGGCAGGCCTTGGCGCACGGGGCATCCTCGCAGTGATGGCAAGCCACCGGTGCGGAGATCTCGTACGTACGCGTCACGCGCAGGCGCGGCGCGGCGATGTTGCCGGGAATGTCGTGCGCCTCGATGCACGCCGCCATACAGGTTTGACACCCAATGCAGCGCGAGGAATCGGCTACGACTCGTTTATTGCCCATGTTGTTCACTCCCTCCTGAATCCCATGCCGGAGAGAACCTGTCGACGTTGCTCCGGACCGCCCGTGGTCCGGCATCGGCGTATCGAGTGTATGCGGCGAAACAGGCACTTCGATAGAATTCCTCCAACGATATACAGGTTAAATATACGCAGTTGCAGGGGGCAAACTTGAGCATAGGCCCTGCAATACGGGTGTATTGCAGGGGTTTTGGCAGGTTGGAATTATTCTCTAGAAGCTATAAAGGTGAGTGTATTACATGCGTACATCTAGGGGAGATTTCACGCTCGTTTATAAAGGATGTAGTACGTTTGTAATGTCGTTTACACTCAATTACTCTAGTGCAATAAAGAAGTGGTTGTAAGATTGGCTATTATTAGCCGAAGTTGTATTTGACTATTCAAATTGCACGCTCATTAAGGGAGGCCAGTGATGTCATCGACTCAAAAAAGAGCCATCCTGCAGGTGCGCATTCGCGAGGAAGACAAGCAGCATGCCGAGCGTCTCTACGACGCCATGGGCACATCGCTCGCCGAGGCCGTCCGCCAATTTGTCGCGCAGAGCATTTTGATGCGCAAGCTCCCCTTTCAGCCGGTCGCCGTGCGCTCCAAGGACGGCACGGCCGCCTATGGATCGCTCAAAGCATATGGGGACCCCAATCGCCGCTCCGAGGAGCGCAATGCCTGGATTGAGTACCTTGCTACAGAAAGCGACGATTCGATTTTGGGTCCCGAGGAAGTAGATATCCATGAGTAGCACCATCATCGACGAGACCGTCATCCTACGCTACCTGCTTGACGACGACGAGGTTCTCTCGCCGCGTGCCGCCAAGGTCATCGCCACGCGCACCGCTCGTGTCTACCCCGAAATCATTACGCGCGTTGTGGTCACGCTGCGCGACGTCTATAAGGTTCCCCGCGTTGAGATTGCTGCGGCCATGAAAAGGCTGCTCGATGACGTCATGGTCGACGAGCCCACCGTTGTCGCCCTTGCCGTCAAACTCTTTGGCAAGACCCATATGGACTTTACCGATTGCCTCCTTGCAGCCCGAACCGCCATCTACAACGATGATGTCGTGAGCTTTGGCAAGCCCATCATCCAAGGCATGATCGATTACCGCCGTAAACGCCAAACCGCCGCCGACGCCCGCAGCCGAAGCACCGACTCCACCATCGACAAGCTCCGCCACCGCCCCCGCAGCTAAACCTATCCCCTTCTAAGTCGCGATGAAATAGTTCCTGGATTAGGCTTATTCGGGCTTTTCAGAAATTAATTCACCGCACCTTCCAGGTTGGCCATCCGAAACCGGCAGCCCTGGACCGCGAATCATACTCTTCGCCACAAAATGGGCCCATCTACTACGTTTAACCGATTACCCTCGACCATACCGAAATCCGAAAAATCAAAACCGCTGGTAGACGGCTTGCCGATTTTCCGAAAATGCTGCTATGGTCGACCCCTGCGGGCCAAACGTAGTAGATGGGCCGTTTTTGTGGCTCAACACCGGACCAGTCATTTTGGAACAGGGCTTTTTGACCACATTTGCCATCCGATCGCTAGAGTAGTCAAAAATGCCCGTCCCAAATTAGCTACCCCGACCCTCAGTGGGTTCGCAAAAGCCGAAAAACAGTCCGTATTTCACCTCAACCTAGGTTGGGCGTGGGGCGGCATCGATTCCCGTCACCCCGTGCACATACGAAAATGGCTCTGGTCCCAAAAGGAATCAGAGCCATTCATCTATCTTATGGAGCGGGCGACGGGAAGTCCAAGGGTTTGCTTCGCAAACCCTTGTTTCGCTGCGGGCCATTGGCCCTTGCGTGCTGCGCTGGAAAATGCTCACGCATTTTCTCAGCTTCGCACCCTGCCGGGTTCGATTCCCGTCGTCCGGCACGCTTATGAAAACGGCTCTGGCACCAAATAGAGCCAAACCCGTTTAAACTATCCTATGGAGCGGGCGACGGGAATCGAACCCGCGTCATCAGCTTGGAAGGCTGGGGTTCTACCATTGAACTACGCCCGCAAGATATGGTCGGGACGACAGGATTTGAACCTGCGACATCCTGCTCCCAAAGCAGGCGCGCTACCAAACTGCGCCACGTCCCGAAGGTGTTGAGCAGCTAAGGTCTAAACCTTGCGTGTCCCAAAGCGAAGGAAATTATAGGGGAGACTTCCCGCCTGTGCAAGCGACGATACCCTAGCTCCTCGAATGTGTGACAAACTGGCTATGAACCAGACCGATCACAAACGCCGCCACAGCAACCGGTGCCCACGCAGCACCGATATCTGCCAGCGGCAACGCATCGAACGGCAGCCACGCGCCCGCGAAAAACGCATCGCGAACCGAAGTGATTACGCTCTGCACCGCGACAACGCCGCCGACCCAGACCCACACCTGCGGATGAGCGTCGCAAAAACCGTGCACCAGGCCCATAAGCACCAGCACGATGGCAACGGGATACAAGGCGTTGAGCATAGGCACCGAGAACATAAGGATCACGTCGAGGCCCACGTTGGAGAGCACGCACGAAAACGCCGCGAACACAAAGGCGAGAACCGCAAAGGGGCGGCGCATGGCCTCCTCGGAAGCCTCCGCTCCCCCTTCGACCACATACGTCTCGCAGAAGTAACGCGAGCAGCAGCTGATAAGGCCAATACACACATTCATGCAGGCGAGGAAGAAAATCGCAAAGACGACAACCGTGCCAGCAAGACCAAAGTGCATAGAGGCCGAACGCGCAAGGATCGCGGCGCCGTTGGTGGCGTCGGGCATAACCGTGCCGAGCTGCATACCGGCAAGCGCCAGGCCGCAGTAGATGATGGCCATGAGCACGCCGGCGATCACACCCGAACGCGAGATCTCGAAGGCCACGCGCTTATCGTCGGTAACGCCGAGCTCATGGATGGTCTCGGCGATGATGATGCCAAAGGCGAGCGACGCAAGCAGGTCCATGGTCTGGTAGCCGGTCAGAAAGCCCTGCACGGCAGCACCGGCATTGTAGGGAGCCTGCGGCGCGGCAGCGGGACCCAACGGCGAGACCACGGCGGCACCCACGACCAGCACGATGAGCGCGATGAGCGCGGGGCCCGTAATACGACCGAGCACGCGTGTGATAACGCCCGGGCGCAGCGTGAGCGCAAACGCGACGACAAAGAAACCGACGGCAAACACCAGGCGAGCCGTGCCGAGCGAGACGCCCTCGGGCAGCAGTGGCACCAGCATCTCGAAGGCCGTGGAGCTCGTACGCGGAATGGCCAGGCACGGGCCGATCGCTAAATAGACCGCCGCGACAAAGAACTCACCGAACTTGGGGTGCACGCGGCCGGCAAGCTCGCGCGCCGTTCCGGCAAGCGCCACGGCGATAAAGCCCATGACGGGCAGGCCGATGGCGGCGATGAGAAAGCCGAGCATGGCGACCGGCGTGGCAGAACCTGCCTGCAGCGCCAGCAGTGGCGGAATAATGAGGTTGCCAGCGCCAAAGAGCATCGAGAACAGGGCAATGCCGACGGTGACGACATGTTCGGAGCGCAGACCGCGCGGGGCGGATGAAGCCATGGGTCCACCTTTCGGGTTGAAACAAAAAATGGGACGGGCAAAAACACCCGTCCCGCAAGTATATACGCTCTAGCAGCTTTAGCAGGCTAAATCGCACAAAGCATCGATAGCCGTGTCGACTTCTTCGGTCGTGTTGAAATACCCAAACGAGAAGCGAACGACACCTTGGCGCTCGGTCCCGAGCGCGCGGTGCATGAGCGGAGCGCAATGGGCACCGGGGCGCGTCGCAATCCCCCACCCTTGCATGAGCGCGTCCGAGATCTCGGCAGAGTCGATATCGCCCACGTTGAGCGACACGATCGCCGAGCGCGCGGGTTGGTCAAACGCACCGTAGAGCTTAATCCCCGGAATCTCGCGCACGCCAGCGAGAAAGCGATCAGCCAGCGCTCGCTCATGCGCCGCGATCGCCTCGACCCCGCCTTGCGCCTCGATAAAGTCGAGACCGGCAGAAAGGCCCGCGATACCGTGACCGTTGAGCGTGCCCGCCTCAAGGCGCGTGGGCCACTCAAGCGGCTGCAGCGCATCGAAGCTGTGCACGCCCGTGCCGCCCATGGCCCACGGAGCCACGTCAACGCCCTCCGCCACGGCCAGACCGCCGGTCCCCTGCGGACCCATGAGCCCCTTGTGACCGGTAAAGCACACGACGTCGAGCCCCATGGCCTGCATGTCGATCTTCGCCGTGCCGGCAGACTGCGAGGCGTCGACAATCACCAGTGCACCTGCCGCATGGGCCATGGCCGCCACGCGCGCAATGTCGACCGCGTTGCCGGTCACATTGGAGGCGTGCGTCACCACCACGGCACGCGTGCCCGGCGTGACCAACCGCTCGAGCTCGTCGTAGTCGAGCACGCCGTTCGCGTCACAGCTCGCATGATCAACTGTCACGCCTTGCTCCGCGGCCAGGCGGTTGAGCGGACGCAGCACGGAGTTGTGCTCGAGCACCGTCGTGACCACACGATCGCCGGGGTGCACTACGCCGTTAATGGCAGTGTTGAGCGCGGCTGTCGAGTTAGGCGTAAAGCACACATGGTCAGCACGCGGGCAGCCCAGCAAGTGCGCAAACTTGGCGCGACAGCCGTGGATGGTACGCGCCGCGTCGAGCGCACCCGACGTGGCACCGCGTCCGGCATTGCCGAGCGAGCACATCGCCTGCGTCACGGCATCGATGACCGTCTGCGGCTTGTGCATGGTCGTCGCCGCGTTATCCAGGTAGATCATCGCACGACCTCCCACATATCAATCACGGTATAGCCCTCGGTGGGAACGCCCGCCGCGGTAAGCTCGCTGCGCAGCAGCTCCTCATCGGCAGGCAACGCCTTCCACGCCAGACCGCAGCCGGCAGCGACCTCCCCGGGCACGGGAATCGTTCGCCCGGGAAGGCCGCGCTCGATGCACAGGGACTCGCAACCCATGGCGGCCGCCGTGGTGGGAAACGTGATGACAAGCGCCGGGCGCTTCTCCCTCATGACAACTCCAACCAACACGCTACGGGCGCACGACGCGCACGGCCTGCTCCATCTTCTCCACGATCACGTACATGTTGGTGACCTCGCCCACCGCAAGCTGGTCCTTAATGCCATAGTGGTCCAGGCAGGTACCGCAGGTGAGAATCTCGACACCCTGCTCGGCCAGGCCCTTCAGGTCATCGAGCACCGGCGAGCCCTCGACGGTGAGCTTGGCGCCGCCGTTGTAGAACAGCATGGTCGCGGGCAGCTCCTCCTGCTGCGTCACGGCAAAGATGAAGGCCTTCATGAGCTTGTGGCCCAGTTCGTCGTCGCCGCGGCCCATGCAGTCGGTGTAGACGGAAATGACGAGCTTGCCCTTGCCGGCGCTGGCGTCGCAGAAAGCGGCACCGTCCTGCTCGGGGTCCGCAACGGCAACGGCGCCAGAGGTCGCCACGGTCACGTGCCACTCGGCGTCAGAAACCTTCTCGACCGAGGCCGCGCAACCCTTCTCCTGCGCCATCTTGGAGATGTTCTTGACGGCGGTCTCGTTATCGACCGAGGTCACCACGGCACCCTCGCCATCAAGCTGTTTGAGTGCCTTAAGCGTCTTGACGACGGGCAGCGGGCAGGCATCGCCCATGGCATTGACTTCAATCTTGGTAGACATAGTTTTTCCTTTCGAATAAATCGTTTAGAACGGTACATAGCTCAATAAACGTGTCGTTAACGGACAACGCGAACGGCAGGACCGCCCGGCACCGGCTCGCACCCGCGACCGATTGTGGCAGCAACGCGCCCCTCGGCATGCAAACGGCGCGCAAGCTCATCCACATCGGCAGCAGGTGCCGCGATAAGCAGGCCACCAGACGTCTGTGGATCGTACAGCGCATCCAACATGCCCGGCTCCAGGTCATCGTCGGCCGCCACGCGCGGGCCAAAGAAATCCTGGTTGCGGTAGGAGCCCGCGGGGATAATGCCCAGACGCGCCATGTCGAGCACCTGGTCAAAGAGCGGCACCGCCCCCGACGCGAGCTCGATTTGCACGCCCGAGCCCTCGGCCATCTCGCACGCATGCCCGATCAGGCCAAAGCCCGTAATATCGGTACAGCCGTGAAGCTCGAGTCCCTCGGCCAGACGGATCGGGGCCTCGTTGAGGGTGCGCATCGAGTCGAACATCGGACCAGCCTCGTCCTGCTCGATGAGCTCGCCCTTAATGGCCGTGGTGATGATGCCCGAGCC
>CABUTH010000024.1 GCA_902494465.1 uncultured Collinsella sp. | reverse complement strand
GAGAAGTTCGCGAAGCCCACTTCTCAAAACAAGACAGGCGCCCCGGCCCTCGTGGGATAGATAAGGGGGAAGCATGAGCTTTACGAGTGTGGCGCTTCAGATGTTGACGGTTTCGCTGCCTATTTTGTTGGGGTGGTGTATCGCCAAGCTGGGGTTTATGAAAGCGGAGTTCGAGCGCGAGCTGTCGCATCTGCTGTTGCAGGTGGCGCTACCGTGCTTGGTGCTTTCGTCAGCGCTGGGCGATGATGTGACGCTTCCGAGCATTGCCGAGACGTTTTCGCTCATGGGTCTGTCCTTTGTGATGTATGCGGTGGCGACCGTTATCGCGTTTGCTGTCACCGCTGCTCTTCGCGTTCCCAAAGGGACAGAATGCTCGTATCGCTTCGCCGTGCTTTTCGGTAATGCCGGGTTTATCGGTTTTCCGGTTATTTCGGCGGTGTTGGGAAAACAAGCGCTGTTGTATGCATCGATTGCGCTTATCCCCCTAAACCTTCTTATGTTTACCGTCGGTGCCATGTTATTTAGCGGAATGGATGGCGGCCTTAAAAAGCAGATGCGCAATATTGCCGCCTGCTGCAAGAGTCCTGGTCTCATTGCAAGTGCTGTTGTGCTTGGGATCGTGCTAACCGGATGGACCGATTGGGGCGTGTTAGGCGACTCGATTTCCATCGTTGGCACCATGACCACTCCGGCGGCATTGTTGCTCATGGGGTCGTCTATCGCCAAGTACCGTCCGCTCGAGATGCTCACCAACTGGCGTGCGTATGTCGCCGTGACATTTCGCCTGGTTGTCGTGCCGATGGCGTGTCTTGCCGTGGCTCGCATGTGGCCGGGCATGACGCCCATGTTTATCACGACGCTCGTGCTCGAGATGGCGATGCCCGTGGGCAGTAACGGCACGCTGTACTGCCTCCAATACGGTAAAGACGCACGCCCCATGATGCAGTGCACGTTTTTGTCGATCATCTGCTCCATTCTGACTATCCCACTCGTAACCACACTGTGCGGGTAGGCATTCGGGACGGTCTCGCGCTGGGGCCTTGCCCGGCCGGGCGGCCTTGCTCCGGGAAGTGGGCTTCGCGAACTTCCCGGAGCAAGGCCGCCCAGCCGGGCAAGGCCCTCTCGACCGTTTCGATATGCGGGGGCTGATATTTTTTAATGTAATGGGGACTTTGCTGTTGCGGCCTTGGGGCTGCGCATCTTCCTTTGGTCAGCCAAAATTACATTGCCGGGGCCGGGGAGGCATGCTCTGTTTTGAGAAGTTCGCGGAGCCCACTTCTCAAAACAAGACAGGCTCCCCGGCCCTCGTCCGTATGTTCTTCCGCTGAGCGAGCGGGACCTCGGACGTTTTTCCGGATGGGCTGCCGGTGCCCTTCGCCGTGGAGGTGAGCCGCGGGCAATCCGCTCCAATGTTTCCAAATGAATACGCTGTGAGCCGAGGGGCATGATTCTCCCCGCAAATACTCTAGTATGCTAAAGTATCCAGAAGACCGGCGGAGCTATGCCGGTCTTCTGTTCTATATGAAACACAGCATGAGGAGGCTCACCAGATGACGGCCACACCGTGGGGATTCCGGGACATATTGCCCGAGGAGGCTCAGGCGCGCGAGGAGATTGCGCTGACGGTGAAGGGCTGCTTCAGGGAGCATCATTACCTTCCGGTCGAGACGCCGCTGCTCGAGGACAAGGGTTCGCTTGAGGAAGGCGGCCGCATCGCGGACACGCCGTTTAAGCTCTTTGACGACGACGGGCGTCTGTTGGTGGTCCGCCCCGACAACACACTGCCGATCGTGCGTCTGGTTTCGACCCGCATGCGCGCGGCTGACCTGCCCTTGCGCCTGCGCTACGAGGCGCCGGTGGTTCGCGAGTGTCAGCGCAATGCCGGCGGCTCGCGTCAGTTTACGCAGCTGGGCTTTGAGCTTATCGGCGCGGGCGATACCGCGGGCGATGTCGAGATTGTTTCGCTGGTGGCGGAGGCCGTGCGTGAGCTGGCACTTCCCGATGCGCGCATCATCGCAGGCAGCGTGCGTCCTTTTAAGGAATTGCTCGCGGTATGCGAGGATCGTGAGCTGGCTGCCGAGGCCCTGCGCTGCGTGCACGCCAACGACTTTGTGGGCCTCGATGCCCGCGTGGCGGCAAGCGCCGAGTCCGATACCGTCAAGGCCGCCATTAGCGAGCTGCCACGCCTGCACGGTGGTGCCGAGGTGCTCGACCGTGTGGACGCGCTGCTGGAGGCCGCCGGTATCGTCGCGCCGCTGACGCGCGAGCTGCGCGCCCTGGTCGAGGGCCTGGCCCCCGAGGATGCCCAGGTGCTGTCGTTCGACTTCTCCATCATGAACTCGTTCGATTACTACACGGGCCTGGTCTTTAAGGCCTATGCCGGCGGCCTGCCCGATCCGGTCGGTTCGGGAGGACGCTACGACTCCATCTTTACCGGCGCATTTGGCGACGGCATCGAGGTACCGGCGGCGGGCTTTGCCTTTTCGCTCGAGCGCCTGGAGGCCGCGCGTACTTCGGCCGAGGACGCTGCCCCCGATGGTGACCACGCCGTGGGTCGTGGGGCCGAAGGTCCGCTGCACATCGCCGTGCCCAAGGGCTCGCTTAAGGCCGACACGCTCGACGTGCTCGAGGCCGCGGGTCTGGACGTCTCTGAGCTGCGCGACCCCGGCCGTCACCTGATCGTGCGCGGTCGCGACACGCGTGCCGGCGAGGGCGCGGTCGGCGATATCGAGTTTGTCATCGTGCGACCCAGCGATGCACCCGCCTTTGTGGGTTGCGGTGGTGCCGACTGCGGCATCTGCGGCTGGGACTCGCTCATCGAGGCCGACCTCAACCTGCTGCAGCTGGTCGATTTGGGCTACGGCCTGTGCACCTTTATTGAGGCGGAGCCCGCATGGCGCGCCGGTCAGGCCGAGCGCAACTATGCCCGCCGCGGGTCGCTTCGCGTGGCAACCAAGTACCCGCGTATCGCGAGTGCCTGGTATGCCGAGCGCGGCGTGAACGCCGACATCGTTTCGCTGCACGGCAATATCGAGCTGGGGCCCATCGTCGGCATGACCGATCGCATCGTGGACATTACCGCCACGGGTGCCACCCTGCGCGACAACGACTTGGTCATCACCGGCCGCATTATGGACTGCACGGCCCGCTTCTTTGTCAATCCGGGCGCCGCACGCCTGGATCCGCGCGTGCGCAACCTGGCAGATCGCCTGGCCGCGGCCGTGAAGGACAAGCATTTTGAGCCCGTCGCGGGCTCGGCACAATAGCGCGAGCGCGCACGGGCGCCCCAACGTCCGGGCTGCGGGCCGATTGGCGCCGCCGCCCGGTCTCTCGTTTTTCGAACACAACCTCGACCGATAGGGGATACCGATATGAAGACCATCAAGCTTGCTCCCGGTGAGCGCCTCGTTACCAACCAACTCAACCGCAAGGGCGTGCTGCCGCAAAACATCGTCGACGCCGCTCGCGATATCGTGGCCAACGTGCGTGCCAACGGCGATGCCGCGGTGCGCGATTACTGTCAGCGTTTTGACGGTGTTGAGCTGCAGAGCTTCCGTCTGCCGCAAGAGCAGATCGATGCCGCGCTCGAGGGCCTCGACCCGGCCTTTGTCGCCGCGCTCGAGAAGGCCGCGCGTCAGATTCGCGAGTTCCACCAGCGCGAGGTCGAGCAGAGCTGGTTTACCACGCGCCCGGATGGCACGATGCTCGGCGTTAAGGTGACCCCGCTCGCGGCTGCCGGCATCTACGTGCCGGGCGGTCGCGCGCAGTATCCCTCCACCGTGCTCATGAACGCCATTCCCGCCAAGGTCGCCGGCGTCAGGCGCGTGGTCATGGTGACCCCGCCGCAAAAGGACGGCCTGATCAGCCCCTACACGCTTGCCGCGGCCAAGCTCGGCGGCGTGGACGAGATCTATATGGTGGGCGGCGCCCAGGCCGTGGCCGCGCTGGCGTACGGCACCGAGACCATTCCGCGTGTCGACAAGATTACCGGCCCGGGCAACGCCTTTGTCGCTGCGGCCAAGCAGATTGTTTCGGGCGATGTGGGCATCGACATGGTCGCCGGCCCGTCCGAGGTCTGCGTGCTGGCCGATGCCACGGCCAAGCCCATGGTGGTCGCGGCAGACCTGATGGCCCAGGCCGAGCACGATCCGCTGGCAGCCTGCTATCTGGTGACCTGCGACGAGCAGTTTGCGCGCGAGGTCGAGGCCGGCATCGACATCCTGGTGGCGCAGTCCCCGCGCGCCGAGATCACGCGCGCCTCGCTCGATAACGAGGGCACCATCGTGGTTGCCGCCGACATGGCTGCCGCCGTCGAGGCCGTGAACACCGTGGCGCCCGAGCACCTTGAGCTGCACTGCAAGGACGCGATGGGCCTGCTCGGCGGTATTCGCAACGCCGGCGCCATCTTTGTGGGCGCTTGGAGCTCCGAGCCGCTCGGCGATTACGTCGCTGGCCCCAATCACACGCTGCCGACCGGCGGCACGGCCCTGTTCTCCAACCCGCTTTCGGTGGAAGAGTTCGTTAAGCGCTCGAGCGTCATTTGCTATACGCCCGAAGGCCTGCTTTCCGACGCTCCTGCTACGCAGCGTCTGGCCGAGGCCGAGGGTCTATGGGCGCACGCACTTTCCGCCGCTCTTCGTCGCCGTGTGCTGGAACAGGGCGAGGATGCCGTGAGTGCCGAGTCGCTGGCCGCGGCCGACCTGACCAAGGTCGCCTGGCCGGGCGATACGACCGCGACGGTCGCCGAGGGCGTGGACCTGGCTTCCGCTAGCGCGACCGGCGAGGAGGCCTAACATGGCCGAGCTGACGCCGCGCATGAAGGAGCTCGTCCAGCCCTACCTGTCTGGCATCGAGCCCTATGATCCCAACTTTACGCCCACGCGCATCAACCTTTCGGCAAACGAGAACACCTATCCCGTGCCGGTCGGCGTGCGCGAGGCGGTTGATGCGGCGCTTGCCGCCACACCGCTCAACCGCTATCCCGATCCCATGTCCAACGACCTGCGCGACGAGCTGGCCGCCTGGCATGGCGTGACGCGCGAGAATATCTGCGTGGGCAACGGCGGCGACGAGCTGCTCTATAACTACCTGCTGGCGTTTGGCGGCACGGGGCGGACCCTGCTCAACTGTCCGCCGTGCTTTAGCGAGTATGCGTTCTTTGCATCGCTCTGTCAGACCGAGGTGCGCGACGTGTGGCGCGACCCCGCGACCTTTGAGCTCGACCAGGCAGCTGTGCTCGCGGCCGCACCCGAGTGCAACCTGGCGATCGTGACCTCGCCCAACAATCCCACGGGCGATGTGGCGCCGCTCGACTTTGTCGCGGCCCTGTGCGATGTGTGTCCCGGCATGGTGATGGTCGACGAGGCCTACGTTGAGTTTGCCGACGATTCGTTTGGCACGGCAACCACGGCGCAAGGCCTTATCGCCGAGCATCCCAACCTGGTGATTCTGCATACGTTGTCCAAGGCGTTTGGCGCTGCCGGTACGCGTCTGGGTTACGTGATCGCGGCGCCCGAGGTCATCGACGTGTTCGCGGCGATTCGCCAGATCTATTCGGTCAACGTGCTGAGCCAGGCGGCGGCGCGTGCCTGCGTGCGTGCCCGCGATGCGTACGCGCCCGTGGTGGCGCAGGTTGCATCCGAGCGCGAGCGCGAGCTGTGCGCCCTACGCGCAATGGCTGCCGAGGGCCTGCCCGTGGAGGTATGGCCGAGCGCGGCGAATTTTGTGCTCGCGCGCACGCCGCATGCCACGCGCGTGCGCGAGCGTCTGCGCGACGAGTATTCGATTCTGGTGCGCGACTTTAGCTACGCGCCGGGGCTCGCGGATTGTCTGCGCATTACCGTGGGCACCCCGCAGGAAAACGATGAGGTGCTGACCGCGTTTGCCGCGCTGGTGAAGGAGGAGATGTAGATGGATCGCTATGCCGAGGTAACCCGCAAGACGGGCGAGACCGACATTGTCGTAAAGCTCGACCTGGACGGATCTGGCGTGTGCGATATCTCGACCGGCGTGCCGTTTTTCGACCACATGCTCAATGCTTTTGGCCGCCATGGTCTGTTCGATCTGACGGTGCACGCGGTGGGCGACGTGGAGGTCGATGCGCACCACACCGTCGAGGACACGGGTATTGTGCTGGGCGAGGCGTTTTGTCAGGCGCTGGGCGACAAGGCGGGCATTACGCGCTTTGCCGACGCGGCGATCGCCATGGACGAGACGCTTGTGATGGCTGCTGTTGATATTTCGGGCCGCGGGCAGGCCTACTGCGAGCTGCCCGTGCCCACCGAGCGCGTGGGCAGCTTTGATACCGAGCTGGCCGTCGAGTTCTTCTACGCCTTTGCGCGCGACGCCAAGCTCACGCTGCATGTGCGCGAGCTGGCGGGCGGCAACTCGCATCACATTATCGAAGCCGCCTTTAAGGCCGTGGGCCGCACGATGCGCCACGCCTGCGAGCTCGATCCCCGCGTGCAGGGCATCCCCAGCACCAAGGGTTCGCTGTAACCGCTACAAAGGTAAAACCACTACGAAGGTGCCTGTCCCCTTTGTGGTGGTTTTCGGACAAGACGAGGAGGAGGGGTCGCGTGGGCGAACCGAAGATCGTGGTGGTCGACTACCACAAGGGCAACTTGTCGAGCGTCGTGCGCGGGCTTGCGCGCGCCGGTGCCGCCGCCTGTACGTCGGATGATCCGGAGCAGATCCGCGACGCCGACGGCCTGGTCATCCCGGGCGTGGGCGCGTTCTATGACGCGATCGCCTTTATGCGCCAGAGCGGCGAGGAGGCCGCCGTGCTCGATGCCGTTGCCGCCGGAACTCCGCTGCTCGGCATCTGCCTGGGTCTTCAGCTCTTTTTTGAGCGCGGCAACGAGGGCGTGCCTGCGGACGAGGGCATGGCTGCAGACGGCAGCACCCCTGAGCAGTCTGGCGGCCCCTGGGTCGATGGCCTGGGCATCATGCGCGGTTCGTGTACGCGCTTGGAATCGAGTCGCCTGAAGGTGCCGCACGTGGGCTGGGACCAGGTGCACATGACGCCCGACGGCGCGGCCGATCCGTTGCTCGCCGGTTTTGCCGAGGGCGCCAACATGTACTTCACCCACAGCTACGCGGTGGCCGACGACGCCGATGCCGCTGATGTTTTGGCGCGCACGCACTACACGCGGAGCTTCCCGTGCATCGCGCGTCATGGCAACGTGTGGGGTTGCCAGTTTCATCCCGAGAAATCCTCGGCCCTGGGACAGCGCATTCTTAAGAACTTCGTCAACATCGTCGAGGAGGTTGGCCGATGATCCTGTTTCCCGCAATCGATCTGATCGGCGGCAAGGTTGTGCGCCTGGAGCGCGGCGACCGCAGCCGCTGCAAGGTATATTCCGACGACCCCATGGCCGTCGCCCGCTCGTTTGCCGAGCAGGGCGCGAGCTGGGTGCACGTCGTCGACCTGTCCGCTGCCTTTGGCGAGGACGAGGACGCGTGCGCTGCCAACTCGGCGGCGATCAAGGCCATCTGCGGCGTCGACGGTCTGTCCGTGGACGTGGGCGGCGGCGTCCGTTCGCTCGCGCGCATCGACGAGCTGGCAGGCTACGGCGCACGCCGTATTGCGCTGGGCACCGTGCTGGTGACCGAGCCGGGTTTTGCCGAGGTGGCGGCCCAAGGTTTTGGCGAGCTGCTGGTCGCCGATATTGCCGCGCGCGACGGCCAGGTTAAGGTGAATGGCTGGCGCGACGGCGCGGGCGTGGCGCTCGACGATGCCGTGGCGCAGCTTTCCGAGCTGGGCTTTAAGCATCTGGTGTATACCGACATCGCGCGCGATGGCATGCAGACGGGCATCGATGTGGCGGCGTATCGCCATGTGGCCGATGTCGCGGGCTTTCCCGTTGTGGCTTCGGGCGGTATATCGACGCTCGACGACATCCGCGCGCTGGCCGCGGTGGGCGAGGGCGCGATTGAAGGTGCCATCACCGGCCGTGCGCTCTACGAGGGCAACTTTACGCTGGTACAGGCGTTGGCCGCCGCCCGAGGGGAGGAGTAGCCCATGCTTACCAAACGCGTCATTCCCTGCCTGGACGTTAAGGACGGCCGCGTGGTCAAGGGCGTCAACTTTGTGAGCCTGCGCGATGCGGGCGACCCGGTGGAGCTGGCCCGCGCCTACGACCGCGAGGGTGCGGACGAGGTCGTATTTTTGGACATTACCGCGACGAGCGACAACCGCGCGACGACCATCGAGATGGCGGCGCACGCGGCCGAAGAGCTCGCTATTCCCTATACCGTGGGCGGCGGTTTCCGCGACTTGGCGGGCATGCGCACCATGGTTGCAGCCGGTGCCGACAAGGTGTCGCTCAACTCGGCGGCCGTGCGCGACCCATCGCTGATTAGCCAGGCTGCCGCGGCGTTTGGCAGCCAGGCCGTGGTCGTGGCGATCGATGCCAAGCGCGTGGGGCTGCCTGGGGAGCCGGGCGCCGATAAGTGGGAGGTCTTTACGGCGGGCGGCCGCAACGCTACGGGTATCGACGCGGTGGCGTGGGCCGAGGAGGCGGCTCGTCGCGGCGCCGGCGAGATTCTGCTGACCAGCATGGACCGCGACGGCACCAAGGCCGGCTTTGACCTGGCGCTCACCCGCGCCGTGGCGCGCGCGGTGCCAATCCCCGTCATCGCGAGCGGCGGCGTGGGCACGCTCGAGCATTTCGCCGAGGGCGTGATCGAGGGCGAAGCCGATGCCGTGCTGGCAGCAAGCGTCTTTCACTTTGGAACCTTCAGCATTCGCCAGGTGAAGGAGTATATGGCCTCGCAGGGCATCCCTGTCAGGTTGGACTTCTAGCGCTGCGGCTTGCCCAGGCACCGCATCTTGCCGCTCAAACCGTCGCTCGCGTACCAAAGTACGCGTCGCTCCTCTTTCGCGGCAACCTGCGGCACCTGGACAACCCTCGCCGACCTGTGGGGCTTACTGTTATTACTTGGGAGAAATGATGACTGAGGTAGTAGAAGCTGCTGATCTTAAATACGACGCCCACGGGCTGATTCCTTGTGTGGTTCAGCAATATGACACCGGCGAGGTGCTTATGGTTGCTTGGATGAACGAGGAATCGGTGGGGCTTACGCTCAAGACCGGGACCACGTGGTTTTGGAGTCGCAGCCGTCAGGAGCTCTGGAACAAGGGCGCGACGAGTGGCAACATGCAGGAGGTCAAGGAGCTCTGGGCCGATTGCGATAGCGATACGCTGCTGGGCAAGGTGGACTCGCCGGGCCCGGCCTGCCACACCGGCAACCGTACCTGCTTCTTTAAGCGCGTAAAGGGGGGAACACGATGAAGGTCGTGACGCCGTTCGAAGTCGCCGACTGCAACGCCGAACTCCTCCGCGCGGGCGTGCCGTGCCGCGTGCACCTGACCGATGCCTGCGGGGCGCAGTCGCTTTGGCTCGAGGCCGAGAAGGAAAGGCTCGATGAGGCCCATGCCGTCATCGTTGAATTCTTTGAGAAAAAGGGCGCAAAGCTTCGGTTCGATGAGACCGGTACTTACTTTACGCTGCAGTAACGAGAGGAAATAACCATGGGAGTCAGAACAGCTAACGTGCAGCCGGGAAACATCGGTGAGACGCTGACGGGACTGGCCGAGGTGATTCACGGTCGTCGCGACGCATCGCCGCAGGAGAGCTATACCGCGCGTCTGCTGACCGAAGTCGAGGACGAGCTTCTCAAGAAGCTTGCCGAGGAGGCGAGCGAGGTGATCATGGCCTGCAAGGATAACGACCACGATCACATCCGCTACGAGGCCGGCGACCTGATCTACCACCTGCTCGTGACGCTCGAGCGCTACGGCATTACCCTCGACGAGCTGGCCGGCGAACTCAACGCCCGCCGCCACTAGTCATCGGGGACGTTCTTAAACGACTAGTTAGGCGAGGGGCGTGGACTCCCATTCTCCGGTGGGGTGGGGGATGTCGAAGGTTCGATAACCGCAGTCGTAGGCGTGGGCCTGAGCCTCGCGGATGTTCCAGCAGATGTCGCAGGCGCGGTGTGCGTCCGAGCCAAAAGTGATCGGCACCTCGGCGTTGGCAAAGCAACGCAGCAATCCGGTCGCGGGATAGTAGTCGTCGAGCCCCTTGCGCGGTGCGGCCGTCGAGACCTCAACGCGGCGACCCGTATCGTGCGCGCACTCGGCCATCTGCCCCCAAAACGGCGCCGGGTCAAAGTCGGGCGCAAAGCCCTCCTTCGAAAAACGCATGACCAGGTCGGGATGGGCCATTACATCAAAGTTGAGTGAGCTTTCGCAAGCACGGCACCAGTCGTCGACGTAGTGCTCCCACACGCCGCGCACGCCCAGGTTTTCCCAAACATGCAGGTTGGTATCGTCGTCGATCCAGCCACAAAGCGAATCGGGCGTATCGGGACGAGCGACGCTCTCTGTTCCCGCCGTGCCCGCGGCGCCGGCCATGATATCGCCCGGGTCGCCAATCCAATGCACGCTGCCCAAGCGCACCACGGCGCCCTGGGACCAGCGCTCAACCAAGGGTTCGCAGCCCTCGTACCAATCGCATTCAAAACCGTAGATAAGCTCGAGCTCCGGCGCGATTTGCGCGGCAAGCCTGCGGGCGTCCTCAAAGGCCAGACGATGTGCCGGCAAGTCGCCCTCGACGACCTGCACCTCGCAGTTAGCATCCATACTGGCAGGCAGGGCGAGGTGGTCGGTCGAGACCATGACGCGGCAGCCTGCCGCAGCAGCGGCACGGACGTTGTCATCAAACGAGGCATGGCCGTCCGAAAACGAGGTGTGGGTGTGACAATCGACCAGCGGGCAAGCGGACATGGCGGCTCCTTTGCGTTCGGCGAATCCGCTCCATTGTAATGGCGCGACCCCTGACGCGTTGGGCACGCCGAGGGTCGAAATCGACTGGAAAGGGCAAGCGGCGCGCAAGGGCTGTCGCACGACATCGACCCTGCCTCAAAACGTGTACGTCAGCCTCCAAAACCGACAAAAAATGACATGTTTGGCGGCTGATGTACACGTTTGGATGGGGGCGAGGACGACGGCGGGCGAAAGTCACGCCTGTGCCACGTCCGATGTGCTAGCGTTTGGGTGAATAAAACGAGCCCGTGCGGAAAGGATCCGGACCGTATGCAACGTGGAAGTACATCTCCGCTGTCCCGCGAGACCGATGCGCCCGAAGCCATCGTCAAGCTGGAGTGCGACATCGACGATGCGTCGCCCGAGGTACTCGCCTATGCCGCCGACCGCCTGCGCGAGGCGGGTGCGCGCGAGGTGCACTGGCTGCCCGTCTATTGCAAGAAAGGCCGTCCCGGCTGGCAGCTGCAGGTAATCTGCGCCCACGAGGACATCGAGCGCCTGCAGACGATCATCTTTTTGGAAACCACGACCAATGGCATCCGTCGCCAGGTCATGGAACGCGTTTGCCTGCCGCGCCGATTCGAGCAGGTGACAACGCCTTGGGGCGAGGTATCCGTTAAGGTGGCGACCCTGCCCGACGGCAGCGAGCGTGCAGCGCCCGAGTACGAGGACTGCGCCCGCCTTGCCCGCGAACATGACGTGCCGCTCCAACGCGTGATGCAGGCGGCTCAGAGCGCGGCGCTGCGATTCGAGTAACACGGTAGATGGGCTCCACATCCGCCGGACCCCGTATTCAGCCCCCATCAACTCCGCTTCGAAAGGACCCCCCCATGAAATACCTCATCGCTTCCGACATCCATGGCTCGGCATACTGGGCCGAGCGCCTGTGCACTGCCATCGAATCCGAACAGCCCGACCGCATTGTGCTGCTGGGCGACCTGCTCTACCACGGCCCGCGTAACGACCTGCCGCGCGACTATGCCCCCAAGCGCGTGATTCCGCTGCTCAACGCCCTGGCCGACCGCATCATCGCGGTGCGCGGCAACTGCGACGCCGAGGTCGACCAGATGGTCCTCGACTTCCCCGTCATGGCGGACTACGCCACGTTGTTTGACGAGACCGGCCGTGAACTGTTCCTGACGCACGGCCACGTTTTTGGCGCCGGTATGCACAACAGCGTCGACCACGCGCCCGCGCTGCCCGAGGGTTCCGCGCTCGTCTACGGCCACACGCACATCAAGGTTAACGAGGAAAGCGCCGCGCACCCGGGCCTGTGGCTCTTCAACCCCGGCAGCGTGAGCATTCCCAAGGACGGCACGCACAGCTACGGCATCTACGAGGGCGGAGCGTTCCGCCACGTGATCCTGGAGGAGGACTAACCATGGCGCAGCACATGGCTCAGCAAAATGCCAAGGACTCGCGCGATCTGTCCACGCTGGTCGACGCATCGGCCGAGCTGCAGCATCTGGTGCAGACCATCTGGCGCCTACGCCAGCCCGACGGCTGTCCGTGGGACCGCGAGCAGACACACCGCAGCATTGGTAAGAACATGATCGAGGAGGCCTATGAGGCGCTCGACTGCATCGAGACCGACGACGCGGCACACCTTCGCGAGGAGCTAGGCGACGTACTCATGCAGGTAGTGCTGCATGCGCAGATTGCGGCGGATGCCGGCGAGTTTACGCTGGCCGACGTGGCGCGCGATATCGACGCCAAGCTCATTCGCCGCCACCCGCACGTGTTTGGCGATGCGGATGCCGACAACCCCGACGAGGTGCTCAAGATTTGGGACGAGGTCAAGCTTGCCGAGAAGGCTGCCAAGGACAAGGCTGTGGCGGCGGGCGAGGCTGCGCCCGAAGGCCTGCTCGACGGCGTGCCCACGCACCTGCCGGCGCTGATGCAAGCTCAGAAGGTGTCGCGCAAGGCGGCGGCCGTGGGCTTTGAATGGGAGACGGTCCAGGATGTGTGGGACGAGGTCGCCGAGGAGCGTGCCGAGTTTGAGGCCGAGGCTCCCGGCTCGTCCGAGCGCGAGATGGAGTTTGGCGACCTGCTCTTTGCCCTAGTCAACGTTGCGCGCAAAGAGGGGATTGACGCCGAGAGCGCCCTGCGCGCGAGCACGGCCAAGTTCCGCCGTCGCTGGGCTGCGATGGAGCAGATGGCGGCCGGTGCTCACGTGGATCTTGCCGAGCTTTCGACCCACGGCCTCAACGACCTGTGGGATGCCGCAAAGGCAGAGGAGTAAGACTGCGGGAACGATGGTCTGACACGCCTCATCGTTCCCGCTTAATTTTTCGAAAATCAAGTGTATCCCTCGGCTAACTTAGGGCATAATGCAAAAAGTGCGACATGGCTAACTTACGGAGACGCACCGACGGTGCACGGTCAGCCGGTCGCTTGCATCCACTACGTTTCCAAGTGAGAGGGAGACAACATGAGCGATATTTTGGATGTCTACGGTCGCGAGGTGCTCGACAGCCGCGGCAACCCCACCGTCGAGGTCGAGGTCGTGCTCGAGGACGGCAGCTTCGGCCGCGCGATGGTGCCTTCGGGCGCTTCGACCGGCGCCTTTGAGGCCTGCGAGCTGCGCGACGGCGACAAGGGCCGCTATCTAGGCAAGGGCGTCTCGCAGGCCGTCGAGCACGTCAACAACGAGTGCGCTAATGCCGTCGTGGGCCTCGACGCCTTCGATCAGCGCGCCGTCGATGCCGCGCTAATCGCCGCGGACGGTACCCCCAACAAGACCAAGCTCGGCGCTAACGCCATCCTGGGCGTGTCGCTGGCCGTCGCCCGCGCCGCTGCCGAGTCGGCGGGCCTGTCGCTGTACCAGTACCTGGGTGGCGTCAACGCCCACCTGCTGCCCACGCCTATGATGAACATCCTCAACGGCGGCGTGCATGCCGACAATAACGTCGACTTCCAGGAGTTCATGATCATGCCGGTGGGCGCCCCGAGCTTTGCCGAGGGCCTGCGTTGGTGCGCCGAGGTCTATCACACCCTCAAGGGCGTGCTGCACGAGGCCGGCCTGGGCGGCGGTGTGGGCGACGAGGGCGGCTTTGCGCCCAACCTCAAGACCAATGCCGAGCCGTTCGAGTACATTACCAAGGCCGTCGAGAAGGCTGGCTTTAAGCCCGGCGTCGACTTCATGTACGCCATGGACCCGGCCTCGACCGAGTTTTACAACGCCGAGACCGGCATGTACGAGCTCAAGGGCGAGGGTGTTGAGTACACGAGCGCCCAGATGGTTGATTACTGGGAGAAGCTCGTCGACACCTATCCCATCATCTCCATCGAGGATGGTATGGCCGAGGAGGACTGGGACGGTTGGGTTGAGCTCACCCAGCGCATTGGCAACAAGGTGCAGCTGGTGGGCGACGACCTGTTCGTCACCAACACCGAGCGCCTCAAGAAGGGCATCGAGTTGGGTGCCGCCAACGCGATCCTGGTCAAGGTCAATCAGATCGGCACGCTCACCGAGTCGCTCGAGGCCATCGAGACCGCCAAGGAGGCCGGTTACGCTTGCATCGTGAGCCACCGCTCCGGCGAGACCGAGGACTCCACGATCGCCGACCTGGTCGTGGGCGTCAACGCCGGCCAGATCAAGTCGGGCGCCCCGTGCCGCAGCGACCGTATCGCCAAGTACAACCAGCTCATCCGCATCGAGGACGAGCTCGAGGGCAGCGCGCGCTACGCCGGCAAGGCCGCGTTCTACAACATTCGCTAAACAAGCGGTGCTCGCGGGGGCGGGGGTTGACTCGGCTCCGCTCTACTTCTGATGGCCGCCATTGGGCGCTGGGCCATACGGCTCAGCGCCTTTTTTATGTCGAGCAAAGGCTGGCGAAGGCGGTGCGGGCGCTCGTGCTATAACTAAAGGACTTAGCGCAAACAAACCTCAACCGCACAAGGCGCACATGGATCAGATTTACGACAACAGGTACTATTCCGCCGGTTCGCGCGAGCCGTCGCCTCGCCGTGCGCGCACGGTGCAGCTCGGTGGGTCCGCCTACGCCGGCGTCGATCGCTCCACGCAGCGCCCGACAAGCACTTCGCGCCCCAATGCTCAAGTGAATACTTCGACAGATGGACCGGTGCGCCCGGCACGTTCGTCGCATACGTCGCGTCCCTCGACTCAGGCACACGACAAATCGAGCAGGCCCTCGAACCGTTTTTCGGGCTCGGACTTTATGCGCTACGCCAACGACAACGCGGTGGTCAAGGCGATCTATGACTATACGCATGGCTCTCTGCGTCCGCTGTTTATCGGTATCGTGGTGGCGCTGGTGCTCGTGAGCCTGTATTTCCCCGTGCGCGATCTGTACGTGGCAAAGCGTTCGAGCGATATCTTGGCCAAGCAGGTCGAGATTCGCCAGCAATACAATGATGAACTGCAAAAAAGCGTCGACAAGCTGCTCTCGGAGGAGGGTATCAAGGACGCGGCGTCCGAGGACCTGGGCCTGGTGATGCCCGGCGAGAGGAAGATTGACGTGCTAGGCTTGGACGACGATTCGGACTCGTCGTCGAACAAAAAGTCTTCAAACGCCAAGAAGGCCAGCGAAGTGGCCAAGGAGATTGAGGAAGTCGGCAAGGACGCGCCGTGGTACATCCAGGCGCTCGACATGCTGTTTGGATTTAACGGCGTCGAGGGCCAGACGGTCGTGTCCAACGGCAAATAGCGCCCGGAGGGGAGCCCGCAATGACAAATTGCAAACGCTATAAGGTGGCCGCGATCGACCTGGGAACGGTGTCGTCGCGACTGGTGTTGGCGCAGGTCGAGGGCGGAGCGATTGTGGAATCGTCCAAGCATACCGAGATTACCGACCTGGGCGAGGGCGTGGACGCGACGGGCCGCTTTTGCGAGGCGGCGGTCGAGCGCGTGCTCGCTGCGTGCCGTACGTTTGTGGACGAGGCACGCGCCTTTGGGGCCGTGTGCGTCTGCACCACGTGCACGAGTGCCGCGCGCGATGCGTCCAATGCCGCGTTGCTGCTGGACGGCCTGCGCGAGTTGGGGCTCGAACCACAGGTGATTCCGGGCGAGGTCGAGGCGCGCCTGACGTTTTTTGGCGTGGCGCACGACTTTGCCGGCGAGCGCATCATCGTCGCGGATTCGGGCGGCGGCTCCACGGAGCTCGCGACGGGCGTATACGCTCCGGAGCGCGGCGTCTTTGCGCTGGAGGGAACGCGCTCGCTGGACATCGGTTGCCGTCGCGTGACGGAGCGCTTTTTCTCCGCGTTGCCGCCCGCGGATGGCGAACTTGCTGCCGCTGCCGCGTGGGCAGGCGAGCAGTTCGCCGCCTATTTTGAGGGCCTGCCTGTCGACTTTGAGCGCGCCGAACGCTTAGTCGCGGTGGGCGGCACGGTGACTACGCTGGTGGCTCTGGTCCACGAGCTGGAACCGTACGATTCGAGCTTTGTGCACCTACGCGAGCTGTCGCTGGAGCAGGTCTCGGCCGCTATCGAGCGCATGTCTGCGTTGGACGCGGAAGGCATCGCCGCGCTACCGGGTGTACAGCCCAAACGCGCGGGCGTGATCTTGGCTGGTGCCGTGGTGATTCGCGAGCTTATGCGAGCCGGCGGCTACAAGACGCTCACCGTAAGCGAGAACAGCCTGCTTGCCGGCATGGCCGCCACCATTAACGAGGTTCTTGACGGCACCACCCCCACCATCGCCTGGACCCCGAGCCTCAGCGCCTTCCAATAAGTTGCGGTGAAATACGGACTAAATCGCCCTTTCGGGCCCCAAACAGTCCCTATTCCACCGCAACTCACCATCTGTATCGGCATCCAAAAGAAACGAGCCCGCATCCCTGGGGGACACGGGCTCGTAGACAATACATGGTAGGGGCGGTGGGACGTCTGCGTATTTGCTGCGCAAATCCGCATCGGCTTCGGACGCCTGCCGGCGCCCTCGCCGGCTAGCAGAGGACGCAGAGCGTACGCATGACGCAAGCCCCCAAGCGGGTT
>CABUTH010000023.1 GCA_902494465.1 uncultured Collinsella sp. | reverse complement strand
TTGGACTCGAAATCAATGCCCTCAAAGCTGTCGACGTAGTTGATTGTGTTGTAGTAGACGCTGATCTCGTCGTGGTATTGATGGTCGCGGGCAAGCACGTAGAACTCGTCGAAGCAGCACAGGACGGGGACAGCGCGAGGATCCTCCGAGGCACGGTTCAAGACCTGCTGATACAGCTCCACGTCAATATTGCTTTTATAGATATAGCTGCCGCGATAGATCACGCAAGCTCCGTTGTCGGGACAAAAGGCGAGGCGGTTCTTGATGCCCTCGAACATCTCCTCGAGCTTGGGGGCGGGACGTCCGCTGGCGGGGCAGAATACGATGCCGGCGTCGGCGAGCTTGTCCAGGCGCTCATCAAGACCCTGGGGCAGCACACGCTCGTCGGTCAGCAGCGTCTTGTCCATATCGACGGCGAGAATCTTAATGTTGCCGATGTTGGCGTCCGATTCGTAAGTTTGCATAAAAGCGAGCCTTTCGTTTCGAGATTGTTTCAGACGTTATAACCATCAACTCGTAGTCGAGCGTATTTTCGCAGGAACGGAGCGTGTTTGCACCACGCTTCACAAAGTAATGAAAAAACTTTTCAGAAATTTGAATTTGTCGCTTGTGCTGCGGGCACTTTAGCGTAATATAGCGACCATCGAAAACGGAGACGGAAAAACAACCGCTTACCGAGTAAAAGGTACCGTTTACGATATTTGAATTGCGCCCGGCGATACGTGAAAGGAGAGGCAGATGCAGTTCGTAAAGATCATCACCACTGCAGACAATGCCATCCGACGCCAGCGCGCAATTTCCCGACGACGATAACAATCGTCTCTGTCCGCATGGGGCGAATTGCCTCAACAGAGTCATTTTGAGGTCGTTGGGTTTTAGCACGACATTGCTGCATGTTTCTAGGGCATGTATGTGCTGATTTTTGCTATTTAACCTGATATTGCACGGTATATGACCTTGAAATGACTTGCAACTGACCGATGTTCTAACTAGCTACCAAGGGCGAAAGGAAACAGCCATGAGCAAGGAAAAAGTCGTTCTCGCATATTCCGGTGGTCTTGATACATCCGTATGTGTCAAGTGGCTCCAGGACGAGAAGAATCTCGATGTCGTTTGTGTCTGCGGCAACGTGGGCCAGGAAGAGACCGGACTGGATGCCAAGAAGCAGAAGGCGCTCGACCTGGGCGTTCTCGATTGCCAGGTGCTCGACCTGCGCGACGAGTTCTCCGATGAGTTCCTGACCAAAGCCATCGCAGCAAACTCCATGTACGAGAACAAGTACCCGCTGCTCTCCGCCCTGTCTCGCCCGCTGCTTGCCAAGAAGCTTGTTGAGGTCGCCCACGAGTTTGGCGCGACCTACGTCGCCCACGGCTGCACCGGCAAGGGTAACGACCAGGTCCGTTTTGAGGCCGCCGTCAAGGCCCTCGACCCCGAGCTCAAGGTTATCGCCCCGGTTCGCGAGTGGGACCTGAAGTGCCGTCCCGACGAGGTCGCCTATGCCCACGCCCACAACGTGCCGGTTCCCGAGGGTGCCAACGACAACCCCTACTCCATCGACGACAACCTGTGGGGTCGTGCCATTGAGTGCGGCCACCTGGAGGATCCCTGGAACGAGCCGCTCGACGACGCTTGGGTTATGACCAAGAACCCCGAGGACACGCCGGACACCCCGACCTACACCGAGATTGAGTTTGAGGCCGGCAAGCCCGTCGCCGTCGACGGCAAGAAGATGAAGCTCTCCGAGATCGTCATCGCCCTCAACAAGATCTCCGGCGACAATGGCTTTGGCCGCCTCGATCTGGTCGAGGATCGTCTGGTGGGCCTCAAGAGCCGTGAGTGCTATGAGGTTCCCGGAGCCCTGACGCTCATCACCGCCCACAAGGCGCTCGAGGACATCTGCGTCGAGGGCGACCTGCTCAAGACCAAGATCAAGCTCGAGCAGGATTGGGCCACCGCCGTGTACAACGGCCAGTGGTACAGCCCGCTCAAAAACGCGCTCGATGCCTTTATGGCCGATACCCAGAAGTTCGTGACCGGCACTGTCCGTCTGAAGTTCTTTAAGGGCAACTGCCATGTCGTCGGCCGCAAGAGCCCCTTCAGCCTCTATGACTACGGTCTGGCTACCTACGACCGCGACACCACGTTTGACGAGAAGGCCAGCGCCGGCTTTATCGAGATCGATACGCTGTCGCTCAAGACGTGGGCAAAGGTCCAGGGCCCCAGCTCTGCTGCCGCTCAGGCCTAGCGCCTCCTTCCCTTGGTATCCGCGCGGCCCATCCGCGTGATACATAACGGGCGCACGGGGTCCCTACCTTTCGTTATGCTTGCTGACACTTCTTAACATCGGTGGCCCCTACGTTCCGCCCGCATATATGATGCCGCGTCTGCGGCTGAGTCCGAGCCCCGCCGGGGTTGTCCGGCGGGGCTCCTTCTATCAATTTGGCGGCTCTGCGCCTATATATATGAGGAGTATCCATTATGTTCAATGCTATCGCGCATGCTTTACTTGCCCTCGCGCCCGAGTTCGATGCTGCAAGGGTCGAGGACGTCCCTATGAGCCTGAAGGCCTGGATCGATGGTTCGCAGGGCAACATCCGGAGGGAGACGTTGGGCGCCAAGTGCATGGCGCGTCACTTCTTTGCAAATTAGCTACATGGCTCCGCACACGGTGGGGAATGTGTAAAACTAGCGGTTGAAAAATCGCTTTAGCGATATGGCGCATTGCTTTGGGCGCTTGTTTTGGTATTTGGAGAAAGGGGACGGTTCCATGGCTCTTTGGGGCGGTCGTTTTGAGGCAGGCGTGGCCGAGGTCACGCAGGAGTTTGGCGCGTCGCTGCCGGTCGACAAACATCTCTATAAGCAGGATATCGCCGGCTCTAAGGCGCATGCCAAAATGCTGGCGGCCCAGGGCATCATCAGTGCCGAGGACGAGCAGGCGATTGCCAAGGGCCTGACCGGAATCGAGCAGGATATCGATGCCGGCAACTTCACCTTCGACATCAACGACGAAGACATTCATATGTCCATCGAGAGCGAGCTGACGCGTCGCATCGGCGAGGCCGGTAAGCGCTTGCATACCGGACGTTCGCGCAACGACCAGGTGGCGACCGACACGCGCCTGGGCGTCAAGGCGCTGGCCAAGGAGCTCATGGAGGCCAATCTTGAGCTGCGCCATGTGCTGGTGGATGCGGCTAAGAAGTACGACAAGGTGATTCTGCCGGGTTACACGCATATGCAGCACGCTCAGCCCGTGCTGTTGTCGCATCATCTGCTGGCGTATTCCTGGATGTTCGCGCGCGACTTTACACGCCTGAAGGCCGCCTTTGATGCCGCCGACAACTGTCCGCTGGGTGCTGCCGCGCTTGCCGGCACGAGCTATCCGCTCGATCGTCAGATGACGGCTGCCGAACTTGGCTTTGCGGACGTGATTCCCAACTCGCTCGATGCGGTTTCCGACCGTGATTTCCTCCTCGACCTGCATTACGCCGGCTCCGTCATGGCGATGCACCTGTCGCGTCTTTCCGAGGAGATCGTGCTGTGGTCGAGCTCCGAATTTGGCTTTATCACGCTTTCCGACTCGTACTCCACCGGCTCGTCCATCATGCCGCAGAAGAAGAATCCCGACTTTGCCGAGCTTATCCGCGGCAAGAGCGGCCGTGTGTATGGCAACCTGGTGCAGCTGCTCGTGACCATGAAGGGCTTGCCGCTCGCTTATAACAAGGACTTGCAGGAGGACAAGGAGGGCGCGCTCGATACCGCCCATACGCTCATGCAGTGCCTGTCCGTTATGACCGGTATGATTTCGACCTGGACCGTCAACGAGGATGCCATGGCGCGCGAGTGCGGCGTGGGGCACCTTGCCGCCACCGATGTTGCCGATTACCTGGCCAAGCGTGGCCTGCCGTTCCGCGAGGCGCACGCCGTGGTGGGCCATTTGGTCCTGATGTGCGAGAAGCGCGGCTGCAATCTTGAGGACCTGCCGTTTGAGGTGTTCCAGGAGGCAAGCCCGCTCTTTGAGCACGACATAACCGAGGCGCTCGACATCCCGTCGATTGTCGCCGCGCGCACGACCGAGGGCGGTACCGCCCCTGCCGCCGTTGCCGTGCAGCTGCAGCGTGCCGAGGCACAACTCGTTGCCGACGAAGGCGTGTTTGGATCGCTGACCAAGGTCGTCGAGATGGGCCACGGGATAAAGTAAGGGTTTGGCCGAAGCCGTTTTTGCCATTTATTGAGGAATCGTATTTTGCTTTACGGGCGTCTGCTGATGTGGGCGTCCGTATTTTGTTGCTATGGGGGAGAGGCTTGTCGAGAACTTCTGTAGGACCTTTGGGCAGGTTGTGAAGGGGGTACGTTTGCGGGCGGCAACCGACCGTCTGCTCTGTTCGATACGGTTGATGGGCAGTCGGATGGTACTCTAATCGGGCTTCGAAACAGAAGTGACACATATGGAACGCTTCAATAAATTGCAACGTTTCAATAAACAGCTTTTTGTTTAACTGCAGCTAAAACTCTGTTACGATGCAGTCCAGGCGGGTGCCGGAATGGGACTTGGGCACACGCGAACCTACTTGAAAGGCTACCTTATGGCTATCGAGAAGACCTTCATCATGATTAAGCCCGACGCCGTGCGCGACCGCAAGATCGGTGAGATTGTTGCTCGCATCGAGCGCAGCGGCCTTGTCATCGAGCGCATGGAGATGACCACGCTCGAGCGCGCTACCGTCGAGGAGCACTACGCCCATCTGGCCGACAAGCCCTTCTTTGGCGGTCTCTGTGACTTTATGACGAGCGGTCCGGTCGTCAAGATGGTCGTTTCCGGTCTCTCCGCTGTTGCTAAGATGCGCACCCTCATGGGCGCTACTAATCCGCTTGACGCCGCTCCTGGTACCATCCGCGGCGACTTTGCCGTCGATGTCAACGCCAACGTGATCCACGGCTCCGACTGCCTGGAGAACGCCGAGATTGAGATCAAGCGCTTCTTTGGCTAAACCAGCTTTGACTCCTTAAAGCTGTTAGCGTGTGGCTTGGGCGCCGCGGAACTCCATCCGCGGCGCCCTTTTATTCCAAAATCTATGAAGGGGCCCGTTCGGTCATGAGTTCCGAGCGGGCCCCTGCTGTTAGCTTGTGGCACTGAGTTGTTTAGGCCTCGTCGACGACCTTGAGACCGCGCGTGTGGTCAATCTCGTTGAGGAGGTTAACGCGACGCTCGTGACGACCGCCCTCAAACTCGGCGTCGAGCCACTCGTCGACAATCATCTTGGCGAGCTCGGAGCCCACGACGCGGGCGCCAAAGGCGAGCACGTTGGTATTGTTGTGCATGCGAGAGAGCTTGGCGCTGAAGGGCTCGGAGCACACGACGGCGCGTACGCCCTCGACCTTGTTGGCAGCCAGGCTAATCCCGACGCCGGTGCCGCAGATGAGGATGCCCAGGTCGACGTCGCCGTTGGCAACGGCCTTACCCACCTTGTAGCCGGCGATGGGGTAGTCAAAGCTCTCGGAGGTGTCGGTGCCAAAGTTCACGACCTCGCAGCCGCGCTCCTTCAGGTGCTCGGAAATGATGTTCTTGAGCTCGACGGCGGCGTGGTCGTTACCGATACCGATCTTCATGGATGGTTCCTCTCTGGTCTGTGCGGCGCAAATGCTAAAGGTGTTTAGCGCGTTCGACTGCATGATAGCGCGACTTTTGCGTAAACGCTCGAGCGTTTTTTGGTCAAACGCTTTAGCAGGCAACAAGACTGGCTTCTCGTGAATGAATGTCGTCAGTTTGCGCTTGGGCGCCGTCCGCCGGAACCATGGTTGCGGTTTTTGATGCATTGTTATCAAATAAAGGAGCTAACTATTTTTGAGAGTCCAGCCCGTTATGCAAGCAGGAGATACCTATGCCTACCGATTCCATCCGTGATGCCGCGTTTTGCGATGTTTTGAACCGCGAGCTTGTCTGCGCACTCGGCTGTACCGAGCCCATTGCCGTTGCCTATGCAGCAGCGCTGGCGAGCCAGACGCTCGGTTGCGAACCCGATCATATGGATGTCGCCTGCTCGGGCAACATCATCAAGAACGTTAAGAGCGTGACCGTGCCCAACTCGGGCGGTATGCACGGTATTGAGGCCGCGGCCGTGCTGGGTGCCGTGGGCGGCGACGCCAAGAGCGCTCTCGAGGTGCTCGAGAGCGTTGACGATGAAGACCGTGCTCGCGTGACCGAGCTCCTCGCCGACGCCGGCTACTGCGATGTGTCGCTTGTCGAGGGTGTGCCCAACCTCTACATCAAGGTGACTGCGACGGCCGGGGGCCATACCGCGGTCGTCGAGATTACCGACCACCACACCAATGTCACGTGCCATACGCTCGATGGTATTCCGGTATGCGGCAAGTCGGCGGGGGAGTGCGCCGCCTGCGCCGAGCGCGTTGTGGCTGAGCGGGCGGCAGATAACGCCGACACGCCCATGTCGATTGAGACCATCATCGACTTTATCGAGGACGGTGACATTGAGGACGCCCGCGCTGCCGTTGAGCGTCAGATTGAGCTGAATGGCGCAATTAGTGCCGAGGGCCTTGCGCACGCTTGGGGCGCCGAGGTGGGTCGTACGCTGCTGGGCGCTCGTGCCGATGACGTCGCCTGCCGTGCCCGTGCCCGTGCGGCCGCCGGATCCGACGCTCGCATGAACGGCTGCGCGCTGCCGGTCGCCATTGTGTGTGGCTCGGGCAATCAGGGAATTACCTGCGCATTGCCCGTCATGGAGTATGCCGAGTACCTGCGTTGCGACCACGAGCGCCTGGTGCGCGCCGTGATGCTGTCCGATCTTATCGCCGTGCATATCAAGAGCTATATTGGTGCGCTCTCGGCGTTTTGCGGTGCTATTTGCGCTGCGTGCGGCGCCGGCGCTGCGATTACCTGGCTGTGCGGTGGCACGCGCGAACAGATTGGCGCGACGGTCTCGAATACGCTTGGCAACGTGGGCGGCATCGTGTGCGACGGCGCCAAGGCGAGCTGTGCCGCCAAGATCTCGGCTGCCGTTGATGCGGCGATTCTGGGCCACGATATGGCTATGCAGGGTCGCGGCTTCCGCGCCGGCGAGGGCCTGATCCAGGATACCGTTGAGCAGACAATCGCCAGCATGGGCTACGTGGGCCGTGTGGGTATGAAAGATACCGACGTCGAGATCCTCAACATCATGATCGGCAAGACTCGAGTCTGCTAGTTACGCGGTTTTACCAAACCGCGTAACCAGTCGACGCTGCAAACGCCCCTAAGCGGCAATTTGCCTTTCAATCGTCGGGCATGGCCAGAAGGCCTATGCCCTCCTCTTTCAAGGCACATTGCTCGCTTAGAGGCGTTTTCGCTGACTTATGCTCAACCTGCGGCGTTATTTTGTTTGGAGCGAGGGGTCTTACGACAGTTCGTCGGCTACTTGGTGTTCGTAGAAGGCTTCTACTACGGCGTTGAAGTCGCGGGCGAAGTCTTCCATGGTTCCGCGCCAGGTGGCTCGGCCGGGTTTTCCCTGACCAACATAGGCAGTCTGAATGCCGCAGGCGGGGCTGGGGAAGTCACGCTTGGGGTCGTTGCCCACCATAAGGACCTCGTGCGGCTCGAGCCCCATCACCTGAAGCTGCTCTAGATAGTAGGTGGCATCGGGCTTGCAGCGGGTGGTGTTTCCCATGTGCGTGACGAGCTCAAAGGGAGCGTCGGCCAGGTCGCCCCAACCCATGCGGCACTCGATGGCCCCCTGCGGAAAGCTGGGGTTGGTGAAGAGCGCGCAGCGCAGCCCTGCGTCCTGTACGGCCTGAAGCGCGGCGTGTGCGCCCGGCATGGCGTGGGCGTTGATGACGTCGTCATTCTTATGCGGAAGAACTTCGCGATCGTAGTAGGTAAATGCCTCGTAGATGATAGGATCGGAGAGGCAGATGCCGCACCTGCGCTCGACCTCGGTGCGGTAAAACTCAAGATTGGTGCGGTTGTCCGTGCCGCTTCGGCGGTTGGCGTTGAGGTCGACCAGGATGGTGCCGAGGCGTGCCATCGTGCCACCGCGGCTGCGGCGCCCGATATCCGCGAGCATCGACGAGACATCCTTAAAATAGCGAAGGATGAACGCGTTGAGGTTGATGCTAAGAAGCGTCTCGTCCATATCGAAAACGACTGCTTTGAGCACGCGGGCACCTTTCTCGAAATAACGTTCCAGAATCGTTGGTTCCGGATACTTTACCCCAAAGCCGTATGCCTAACGGCCTATCGTCAACTTACGGAGACGGTCGTCCACAAGATTGCGAAAAAGTCTCCATACGAGTAAAAAATCGCAGTTCGCGCTTGAAATCGAAGTAATTTCCCCGTAATCTATACGAACGTGATTGCATAAGCGTCACATTAGTATCTGTCGGCTCCCGAGTGTTCCTAAACGTTGTGTGCTTGTCGCACCCTTCTGTAGGTCCTAGCAATCGGGGCCCCGTAGTTCGAAAGGGGTCCACCTTTGAGTGAGATTCAGAACTCGTCCATTTTCTCTCTTGACGATGTCAACGAGGAGGAGATGAACAACCTCATCGACGGTACGATTACCGACTTTGATGAGGGCGATCTCGTTAACGGCACTGTCGTTAAGATCGAGCATGACGAGGTGCTCGTTGACATCGGATTCAAGTCCGAGGGCGTTATCCCGGTCCGCGAGCTGTCCATCCGCAAGGACGCTAACCCTGCAGACATCGTTGCACTCGGTGATCCCATCGAGGCTCTGGTTCTCCAGAAGGAGGACAAGGACGGTCGTCTGGTCCTCTCCAAGAAGCGTGCTGAGTACGAGCGTGCTTGGAACCACATCGAGGAGAAGTTCAACTCCGGCGAGAACGTTGAGGGCGAGGTTATCGAGGTTGTCAAGGGCGGCCTGATCCTCGACATCGGCCTGCGTGGCTTCCTGCCCGCTTCCCTCGTCGACCTCCGTCGTGTCAAGGACCTCACCTCCTACATGGGCACCCGCATCGAGGCCCGCGTCATCGAGATGGACCGCAACCGCAACAACGTTGTCCTCTCCCGTCGCGTCGTGCTCGAGGAGTCCCGTAAGGCCGAGCGCTCTGAGATCCTGTCCAAGCTCAAGTCTGGCATGCGTCTCCAGGGCACCGTTTCCTCCATCGTCGACTTCGGCGCCTTCGTCGACCTCGGCGGTATCGACGGCCTCATCCACATCTCCGAGCTCTCCTGGAACCACGTCAACCATCCTTCCGAGGTTGTCAAGGTCGGCCAGGAGGTCGAGGTCGAGGTTCTCGACGTCGATCTCAACCGCGAGCGCATCTCCCTGGGTCTCAAGCAGACCACCGAGGATCCGTGGCGCGCACTGGTCAAGAAGTACCCCGTTGGCGCTATCGTCGAGGGCACTGTGACCAAGCTTGTCCCGTTCGGCGCTTTCGTCGATCTGGGCGAGGGCATCGAGGGCCTGGTGCACATCTCCGAGATGGCCAACAAGCACGTCGATCAGCCTTCTCAGGTCACCCACGTGGGCGACAAGGTTCAGGTCAAGGTCATGGAGATCGACCTCGACCGTCGTCGTATCTCCCTGTCCATGAAGTCCGCTGCTGAGACTCTGGGCGTCGAGATCGAGGTTACCCCGCTTCCTTCCGAGAAGAAGGACGAGGAGACCGACGCCGAGTAAATCGGTTTGACGATCACTTGTTTTAAGGGATCCGTCCGCAATGGACGGGTCCCTTTTTGCTTTTGCTGCCGAGATGTGCGATGCTGTCCGTGCGTAATACTGCCCGGGCTGTCCATAGGCTATTGGGTTGTCGGTGCATGAAAAATATGCCGACATCCCGCCTCGGGGAGGAGGCGGGAACACACCGAGTAGACGGAGGGGTGTGGAGCGCGGTCGCGTCTCGACTGACGACGTTGCCCATCGACAACCATATTGTACTGCATGGTGTGGTTCTTGGTTTATCGTGTCGAACGCTTGTGTTGTGCCATTGCCTGCGGCAACGGTGTGCTACACTCTTGCACTGCTGAGTGGGCCAGACGGTCGCGCGATGTGCTGCTTGCAGTACACGTGAGGAAAGTCCGGGCTCCAGAGGGCGGGATGCCGGCTAACGGCCGGGCGGAGTGATCCGACGGAAAGCGCCGCAGAAAAGAAGACTCCCACCTGCGCCGCAAGGCGTAAAGGGAAAAGCTGAAACGGTGGTGTAAGAGACCACCAGCGTCGTGGCAACACGGCGGCTTGGCAAGCCCCATCCGGAGCAAGCGCGAATAGGAACGCTATGGGCCGGCCCGGTCCGCGTTCGGGTAGCGTGCGTGGAGCTGCACGGTAACGTGCAGACAAGATAAATGACCGTTCACGACAGAACCCGGCTTATCGGCCCACTCGGCACTTTGTTGACGCTGCGAACCCGTCAGCGCGGCAATTTGCCTTTCAAGCCTTCGGGCATGACCATAAGGTCAATGCCCTTGTCTTTCAAGGCACCTTGCTCGCGCTGACGGGTTCTCGCTGTTGGTGACGGTATCATTGGCGTTTCCGTTCTTGTTGGCGAGGTCAACGGTGCTGTCTTTGCCTTATTATTGAGGCTGTTTGTTGCTTTGCTTGTTGTTGAGGGGCTTTGTTGGACAGCTATTTTACTCTGCAATCGAATATTGAGGCTTCGGGCGAGTTTGTGGACCGCAAGAGCCGGTTTATTGCCCAGCTGGTCCATATTGAGTCCGAGGATGAGGCGAATGCCTTTATCGAGATGGTTCGCAAGCGTCATTACGACGCTCGACACAATGTTCCCGCGTGGATTTTGGTCGATGGACGCGAACGCCAGAGCGATGACGGTGAGCCGAGCCGCACGAGCGGTATGCCGACGCTCGAGGTGCTGCGCGGCGCGGGGCTCAAAAATGTTTGCTGCGTGGTGACGCGCTATTTTGGCGGCACGCTGTTGGGGCCTGGTGGCTTGGTACGCGCCTATACCGCGGCGACGCAGGCGGCAGTGGCCGCGGCTCAGGAGGCCGGGCAGATCGTCGAGATGACGAGTGTCGTGCCTGTTGACGTGCATGTGGCCTATCCGCAGTATGAGCAAGTGCTTCATTTGGCGCAGGATTCGGGTGCCAAGGTTTCGGATACCGATTACGCGGACGCCGTGACACTTCATTTGGTGTTTAAGGCGGGGGAGCAGGAGCCGTTTTGCGCTAAGATGCGCGAGCTTATGGCGGGGCGTGAGGAGATTGAGGTCGGCGCTCCCGAATTTGCCGAGTTCTAACGGCGACGGCCGGCGTGCTTTTGGATGGATCCTAAGCGCGCCGGCCGTCGTTTTACTGTTGCTGTCGATTACTCGGCGAGCTGCTTTAGCACATCACAGGCGATTTCGACGGCATCGTCGATGCAGCCGGGGCAGCTGCGGAGCGGACCCTTATCCGATCCGATGCCCTTGAGCGTGCCGCAGACGGTCGTCGTGTTCTTCTCGCCAAAACGCTTGGCGATCTCGCGCGACAGCTTGTAGGTCTGGCCTTTGGTCTTGGGGTTTTCCATGCCGTCGCTCATTACAAAGCCCATGATGGCCACGGCGCCCGAGATGGCGCCGCAGGTTTCGGTCATGCCGCCCATGCCGGCGCCAAAGCCCTCGGTAAGGGTAAAGGCGACCTGGGGGTCGAGCCCGACGGCGGGCGCGAGCGTGCAGGCGACGGCTTGGGCGCAGTTAAAGCCACGGGCGTGATATTCGGCAGCTTGAGCCTGACAGACGGTGATGTCGAGCTGGGCCGTATCGATTTGCTTCATCGTTGCCTCCTTGGTCACGGTGTACCCGCCTATGGTACCCGTGACGGGGCATGTAATCATCGAGAGCTTCATGTATGCCTCGTTTTTATCTATCGAGCAAATGCCCAAAGCTTGAGATAAATACCCCTGATCAATTTGTCCCTTAACCTACCTTGGGGATGGGTTGAGAGGGGTGCGGGGTAGCGGTATCGTGAACCGAATAAAACGTAACCCAGGCAAGGGAGCTAGATATGAGCGAGCAGACCATCGGTACTACATGTGTTCAGGGCGGCTATCACCCGGGAGATGCCGAGCCGCGCCAGGTGCCCATCTACCAGTCCACCACGTGGAAGTACGACACGTCGGAGCATATGGGCAAGCTGTTTGACCTGGAGGAGTCTGGCTACTTCTACAGCCGTCTGCAGAACCCCACGTGCGATTTGGTTGCCGCCAAGATCTGTGAGATGGAGGGCGGCACCGCTGCGATGCTCACGAGCTCGGGCATGGCTGCGAACTTCCTCGCTATCTTTAACGTGGCCGGTGCTGGCGATCACGTGGTCGCAAGCTCTGCCATTTACGGCGGTACCTACAACCTACTTGCTCATACCATGGAGCGCATGGGCTTGACCTGCACGTTCGTCGCCCCCGACTGCACCGATGAGGAGCTCGAGGCAGCCTTTGAGCCCAATACCAAGCTCGTCTTTGGCGAGACGATTGCCAACCCCGCCCTTGCCGTGCTCGATATTGAGCGCTTTGCCAAGGCCGCACATGACCACGGCGTGCCGCTGATGGTTGACAACACCTTCCCGACGCCTGTGATGTGCCGTCCCTTTGAGTGGGGCGCCGACATCGTTACGCACTCCACCACCAAGTACATGGATGGACATGCTGCCTACCTGGGCGGCGTGATCGTCGACCACGGCCAGTTTGACTGGATGGCCCATGCGGACAAGTTCCCGGGTCTTACCACGCCCGATGAGAGCTACCACGGCGTGACCTATGCCGAGAAGTTTGGTCGCGAGGGTGCCTTCATTACCAAGGCAACCGCTCAGCTCATGCGCGATCTTGGTCCTATGCAGAATCCGCAGGCGGCCTTCTTCCTGAACAGCTCGCTCGAGAGCCTGCATGTGCGCATGCCGCGTCATTGCGAGAACGGCCTGGCCGTTGCCAAGTTCCTGCAGAGCCATCCCAAGGTGCGCTTCGTGAGCTATCCGGGCCTGGAGGGCGATAAGTACTATGACATCGCTCAGAAGTACATGCCCAACGGTACCTGCGGCGTTGTGAGCTTTGGCTTTAACGGTGGTCGCGCGGCGGCCGAGACCTTTATGAAGAGCCTCAAGCTCGCCCAGATCGCCACGCACGTTGCCGACGCCCGCACTTGCTGCCTGCATCCCGCTAACGCTACGCATCGCCAGATGAACGACGAGGAGCTCATCGCCTGCGGTATCTCCGCCGACATGGTGCGCCTGTCGTGCGGCCTCGAGGACACGGCCGATCTGATTGCCGACCTTGAGCAGGCGCTCGAGCAGTGCTAGGCTAGCGTTCGCATAAGGCGCCGATGCTGGCAGAAAGCTTCGGCGACCTTTAGTTCCGATTCCGTAGGCGGGACCCCAATCGCGACTGTTTACAGGCGATTGGGGCCCCGTTTTTGCGTTGGGCCACTCGAAAGGATGGATATGGAGAAAACCGCAGAGCAGCTGCGCCGCGAGCACATTGCCCTAGAGGGCGACACCCATGGCAAGAACAAGTGGGCGATTCTGTTTACCGTGCTCATCATGACGTTTATGGTGTGTCTGGATTCGACCGTCGTGACCGTGGCGCTGCCCGTGATGCAAAAGGAGCTGGGCGTGGGCCTCGATCGCATTCAGCTGGTAAGCTCGGTGTATCTGCTTGCGACTTGCGTGGCTATGTTGCCGTTTGGCCGTCTGGGCGACGTGCGCGGCAAGGTGAATGTGTTCCAGTTGGGCGTCATCGTCTTTTCGGTCGGTTCGCTGCTGTGCGGCCTTTCGGCCTCGCTCGAGGTTCTTATCCTGGCACGCATTGTTCAGGGCGTCGGTTGCGCGGCGGCCATGGCTAACAACATGGGTATCATCACCGAGTCGTTTCCGGCGCGCGAACGAGGCCGTGCCATGGGTATTCTTGCGACCTTTGTGGCCCTCGGCATGATGTGTGGCCCCGTGCTCGGCGGCATGCTGGTGGCAAGCTTTCCTTGGGAGAGCATCTTCCTCATCAACCTGCCCATTGGCGTCATCTCGTTTATCGTGGGGCTCTACACGCTGCCGCATGTTAAGCCGGAGGCCGGCGAGCGCCCCATGTCCTTGATTGAGGCTGCTCGTCGCTGCTTTGCAAATTCGGCCTTCACCATCAACCTTGCCTGCATGCTCATCGTGTTCGTTGGTATTGGCGCATCTGAGTTTATCCTGCCGTTCTATTTTCAGGACGCCCATGGCTTTGGTTCCGACATTTCCGGATTGCTCTTTTTGGCGCTGCCGATGGTGAATGCCTTTATCGGACCGCTTTCGGGTACGGTTTCGGACCGTGTTGGCTGCGAGGGCCCCACGGCGGTCGGCCTGGGCGTGTACGTGTGCGGTCTCTTTGCGGTAAGCACGCTCGACGAGCACTCTTCTATCCCTGTGATCGTGTGCTGCGTTGCGTTTATGTCGTGTGGCACGTCGATTTTCCAGAGCCCCAACAACTCGCTGTATATGGGCTCAGCTCCGCGCGAAGCGCTCGGCTTTGCGGGCAGCCTGGGCAGCCTGGCGCGCTACGCCGGCATGGCACTCGGCATTACGGCGGCGTCGCATATCCTGTATGGGCAGATGAGCGTGGCGATGGGCGAGGCCGTGACCAGTTTTGTTGCAGGCCGTCCGGATGTATTCCTATTCGGCTTTCGCTCGGTGTTCTACGTACTCATGGCTGTGGCCGCTGTGGGCTTTGCGCTTGCCATGGTGCGTTTGGTGAAGATGCGCGCCCGCCATTAGCGTGTTGGGAGGCTGTCTGCCACGATTCGCGCCGTCCCAAAAAGACTGGTTTGTGGTGCGATGCGGCTTGTGGGGCGGGCGGGGGTCGGTCCGTGGTAGACTATCGAACAACGTTTATTAATCGCGCGGTATCGTTGCCGCGAGAAGGGGTTGCGCCATGCAGGAGCTTGAGGATCGTATTCGCCATGACGGCATCGTAAAGGCCGGTAACGTCCTTAAGGTTGATGCCTTCCTCAACCACCAGTGCGACGTTGAGCTGTTCGACCACATGGGCGCCGAATGGGCCCGTCTGTTCGAGGGTGTCGAGATCAACAAGATTCTGACGATTGAGGCTTCGGGCATTGGCATGGCTTGTATCGCGGCTCAGCATTTTGGCGGCGTGCCGGTGGTCTTTGCCAAGAAGGCGCAGTCCATCAACCTCGACGGCGAGCAATATGCCACGACCATCTACTCCTTTACCAAGCAGAAGGAGTACCCGGTCATCGTCGGCAAGCGCTTCCTGTCCGAGGGTGACAAGGTCCTGATTATCGACGACTTTTTGGCCAACGGCTGCGCGCTCGAGGGTCTTATCAAGATCTGCGAGGCTGCGGGCGCCGAAGTTGCCGGTATTGGCATCGCCGTTGAGAAGGGCTTCCAGGGCGGTGGCGATAAGCTCCGCGAGCGCGGCTTCCGTGTTGAGAGCCTGGCCCGTATCGCCGATATGGACTGCGATACCGGCGAGATCACCTTCGCCTAAGTGCGTAACACAAGCGATTGGTATGCGATGTGACAAAGGGACTTTCCCTTTGTCACATTTTTTGTATGAGGGGAGGTGTTGATATGGATGAGAACAAGATGGGATGGCGTGAGTATGCGCACTATGCCGAGATGTCGGTCGAGGAGTTGGCGCGCGATTGCGAGGTGCAGGTGTTTCGCGCGACGGGCCCGGGTGGGCAGGGCGTGAACACGACGGACTCGGCGGTGCGCATGAAGCATATCCCTTCGGGGATTACCGTGACGGCGCGTGAGAGCCGCAGCCAGTTCCAAAACCGTAGCAGCTGCCTGCGTAAGCTGCGCGCTGAGCTTGAGCGTCGCGGCCGTCCGCCGCGCCGCCGCGTCAAGACTAAAGTGCCACAGCGATCGCGCCAGCACAGGCTCAATGACAAGCACTTCAACGCCATTAAAAAGGCCAACCGTCGCAAACCGGGCAGCGACGAATGATCTCTTCATAAGTTGCGGTGAAATAGGGGTGGCTAGTGGGTGGGGCGCCAGACGTTGAGGGCGCCGCCGAGGACGTCGACCTCGATGCGCGAGGCGACAACGGGCTCGCCGTCGGCCTGGATGGGGTAGTCGGGCCCCTCAAAGATAAGCTCGGCATGGCGACAGCGGCGCATGCGAACCGGTGGCAGCTTGGTGTGGTGGCCGTCTTTGGCCGAAAGGAACATAGGCAGGGCAACCGCGCGAGGGACGGGGCCGCAGGCGTAGCAGACGTCGAGTGTGCCGTCACAGGGGTCGGCGTCGGGACAGATGCGATAGCCCGAGCCATAGGTAGGACCCAGCTGAATCGCCATGATGATCGCCCTCACGCGCTCGGCGGGCGCCTCGTCAAAGCTGACTGTCATGGGGTAGTTGCGATAGCGTAGGCCAAACTGCTCAAGTCCCGAGAGGGTGTAGAGTGGCGCGCCCGTCAAGCCGGTTTTTTTGCGCAGCTCGGTGGTGCCAAGGCCGATGGCGGCATCGATGCCGATCGAAAGCGTTTGGTCGTAGTACTCGACGATCGCCTCGCCGCTGCCGCTTGCGGGGTTCCATGAGCGAATCCGCCCGATGTCCTGACGCTGCAGCTCGCAGGTGAGCAGCGCGCCGAAGTCTTTGCCGGAGAAATCGTCGAAGCCGAGCGTTTGGGCAAAATCGTTGCCGGAGCCTACGGGCAGGACGGCAAGGGCGGGACGGACCGCCTCATCCTGCGTCATAAGCCCGTTGACGACCTCGTGAATCACGCCGTCGCCGCCAAGGGCGATAACGGTGCGATAGCCCTGAGCCTGTGCGGCCAGCTCCTTGGCGTGTCCCATGCGCTCGGTCAGCACCAGGTCAAACTGGGATGCGCGCGCGGTCATATCCAAAAAGCGTTGCAAGCGCTCGGCAACTTC
>CABUTH010000022.1 GCA_902494465.1 uncultured Collinsella sp. | reverse complement strand
TATCCGGGTGGTGCGCCGGCATTGTCACGGGGTCCCACGGGAGGGAATGCGAGGCTACTCGCCGAGCTTGGGATGCAGCAGCGACGGCGCAGCGCCGAGCAGCATCTTGGTGTAGGGGTCCTGAGGGTGCTGGAAGACCTGCTTGGCCTCGCCATGCTCGACGATCTTGCCGCCATTCATAACGATGATGTCGTCAGAGATATAGCGGACCGTCTGGATGTCATGGCTGATGAACACCATGGCCAGGCCGAGCTCCTTCTTAAGGTCGGTCAGCAGGTTCAGAATCTGCGCACGGACCGAAACGTCCAGAGCCGAGGTGGGCTCGTCGGCGATGATGGCATCGGGGTTCAGCGACAGGGCACGGGCAATTGCGACGCGCTGGCGCTGGCCGCCCGAAAGCTGGCCGGGAAGAACCTCGGCGGCAGAGCTGGGCAGACCGGTGAGCTCCAAGAGCTCCTTGACGCGCTTCTCCTGCTCGGCCTCGGTACCCAGGTTGTGGACGCGCATGGGGTCGAGCAGTTGCTCGCGAACGACCATGCGGGGGTTGAGCGCCGTGGCCGGGTTCTGGAACACGACCGAGATGACGCGACCCATGTGGCGACGGTCCTCGGCGGTACGTTTGGTAACGTCCTTGCCCTTAAAGTAGACCTTGCCGCTCGTGGGGGCCTGCAGGCCGCACATGACGTTGGCGGTGGTGGACTTTCCGCAACCGGACTCGCCGACGATGCCGATGGTCTGTCCGGGCATGAGCTTAATCGTTACACCCTGGACGGCGTGAACCAGGTTGGGGTGCAGAATCGAGCCGGTACGGGTCCTAAAGGTGACGTGGACGTCATCAAGGAAGATGATCGGCTCGACGCCGTTGACTGCGGTCTCGCTCATCTACATCACCTCCGCGTGAGGGGTCAAACCATTTGCCTTGAGCACCTCGTCGGGGAGCTCGGAATAGAAGTGCTCGGTGCCGGGCACGCGCTTGAAGACCGGACGGGTGTCCAGGCCAATGCGCGGATGGCTCGAGCGGGGCGCGAAGCGATCGCCCTTGGGGAAATCGCGCGGGCTCGGAACGGCGCCGGGCACCTGATGCAGGCGGCCCGAACCGCTCTCGATGGACAGGACGGAACCCAGAAGGCCGCGGGTGTACTCGTGAATCGGGTTGGTGAGCAGCTCCTTGGTGGGCGCCTGCTCGATAACCTGGCCGGCGTACATAACCGTGATGTTATGAGCGACCTCAGCGACCAGTGCCAGGTCGTGCGAAACGAAGATCATGGCAAAGCCGAGCTTGGCCTGAAGGTCGTTAAGCAACTTGATGACCTGCTTCTGGACGGTAACGTCCAGAGCGGTCGTGGGCTCGTCGCAGATGACCAGCTTGGGGTCGCGGGTAAGGGCCATAGCGATCAGAACGCGCTGACGCTGACCACCGGAAAGCTCATGCGGATAGCTCTCGAGCGTACGCTTGGGGTCGAGGCCCACGAGCTCCAGGAGTTCCTCGGCGCTACGGGTGCCGCCACGCTTGGTGAGCTGCTTCATCTGGGCGGAAATGAGCATGGAGGGGTTGAGCGAGGACAGGGCGTCCTGATAGACCATGGCGATATCGGTACCGCGAAGGCCGAACCACTCTTTCTTGCTCATCTTGAGCAGGTCGCGACCCTCCCAGAGAACCTCACCGGAAAGGTGCTCGTCATCATCGGTCAGACCCATGATGGCCAGCGTGGTGATGGACTTACCGCAGCCGGACTCACCGACCAGGCCCATGGTCTGGCCGGGACGGACATCAAAGTTGACATGATCGACGACGTTGATGTCACCGTGGTGCTCAAACTGGATGCAGAAATCGCGGACCGAAAGGATCGGCTCAACGGACTCATCGGGCACATGGCGGTCGTTACGCTTGAGTTCGACATCACGCAGGGCGCCAAGACGGGCGGACAGGGACTGAGCCTGCTCCTTGTAGGCGCGAACGGGGTCGGAGACCAGCAGGTCGGCCTCGCGGCGCTTGGAGGAGTCGGTCGGATCCAGGGCGGCGGAGGGAGCAGCGGCCATGGCGTCGGTAATGCCCTCGGAGAGGATGTTGAGCGCCAGGCAGGTGATCATGATGGCCAAGCCCGGGAACAGTGCCTGCCACCAACGGCCCGCGAGCACGCCACCGCGAGCGTCAGCGAGGATGTTGCCCCAGGTAGCGGTGGGCTCCTGAATACCAGCGCCGATGAAGGTCAGCGAGGCCTCGAAGATGATGGCGTCGGCGACCAGGGTAACGGTGAAGACCATGATCGGGGCGATGCAGTTACGCAGAACATGCTTAATCAAAATCCACGGAGCCTTGGCGCCGGAAACGATGACCGCGCGGACATAGTCCTCGCCGTACTCGGACACGATGTTGGCGCGCACGATACGGGCAATCTGCGGAGTGTACATAAAGCCGATGGCGAAGATGATCGACGGCACGGAATTGCCCAGGATGGAGACGAAGACGGCAGCGAGGGCGATGCCCGGGATGGACATGATGATGTCCAGGATGCGCATGATCGCCTCGGAAACGGACTTGCGCGAAACCGCCGCGAGGGCGCCCACGACCGAGCCGCAGACCAGAGCCATGGCAGTGGCGCCAAAGCCGATGATCAGCGAGTAACGACCACCGTAGAGCATGCGCGACAGGATGTCGCGACCCTTATCGTCGGTACCGAAGATAAATCCATTGCCGGGAGCCTGGCGAGCAGTGAAAATCTCGACCGGGCTATAGGGGGCAAGGAGGGGCGCCAGAATCGCGGTCAGGGCGACCAGTGCCAGCACGACGGCGGCAATCTTAGAAGACGGCGTCATCTTCTTCCAGCCACCGAGCTTGAGCCCCTTGGAGGCAGCCTTCTCGAGCTGCTCGGTGTGCTTCTCTCGAATCTTTACCATAATCTACACCGTCCTGATGCGCGGGTTGATGAGCAGGTAGAGCATGTCAACCACGATGTTGATGATGATGAAGGCAAGAGCAACGACGATGACGACGCCCTGAACCAGGTTCGCCTCGTTGCCCTGAACGCCCTGCAGAATCGCAGTACCCATGCCGGGGAGGTTGAAGATGACCTCGATGACGACGGCGCCGCCCATAAGGTAACCGATCTTAAGACCGAGGGTGGTGACCGGGGTGATCAGCGCGTTGCGAAGAACGTTGATGCCGACGACGACCTTCTCGGGAACGCCGGCGCCACGAGCCATGCGGACGTAGTCCTTGTCGAGCTCCTCGACCATGGCGGTACGCACGATACGAGTCATCTGACCCGTCAGCGGAAATGCCAGGGCGATAGCGGGCATGATCATACGTCCCAGATAGCCAGCCGGGTTGGTGGTGAAGTGAGGCAGAGCACCGGACGCCGGGAGCACCTTAAGGTAGGAAGAGAACAGCAGAATCAACAGAACGGCAAGCCAGAACGACGGGGTTGCCAGGCCGGCGATGGAAAAGACGCGGATCACTTGGTCCGGCCATTTATCGCGATACAGTGCCGCGATGACGCCGAGCAAAAACGAGACGACCGCGCCGATGGCAAGACCGATGAAGGTCAGCTGCATCGTGACGGGCAGAGCCGTGGAGATGCGCTTGGCAACGGAGTTGCGAGCAGCACCATAGGTGCCCATGTCACCATGGATCAAATCGCCCATGTAGCGCACGTAGCGCACGGGCCAGGGGTCGTCCAGACCATACTTCTCATGGTACTCGGCAACCGCCTCGGGCGAGGCACCGTCACCCAACGCCGTATAGGCGGGGTCGGTCTTGGAGAACGACATAAGGAAGAACACCAGGACGGTGACGCCCAATGCCATGATCGGCAGCGCCACGAGACGCCTTCCAATCAAACGTAGAAAGTTGTTCACGTTCTCTCCCCTTTCTTTTGTCGGTAGGACCAACTGGTATATGAGTATGGATACTCATTACAAGACCCGAGCGACATCGAGGTCGCCCGGGTCTTTGTTTCAACTATGAGGACGTTGCCTTACGACCGACGCCCCACATATGACTCAAGCGAGTCTTAGGCCTTGACGGTCGCGACGCCCCTGAAGGACATGCTCGTCGTGCCGATGCCCTTGAAGCCATCGAGGGCCTCGCCGTTGGGCGCGGTGGACGGATCGTCCCAGGAAGCGGAAACGGTCTTGACGTGGACAACGGGGTACAGAACAGCGTTGTCGGCGATGATGTCGAAGCACTCGTTCCACTTCTTCTGCTGCTCGTCGCCCTCGGCGGCAAGAGCCTCGTCCATGAGACCGTGGAGCTTCGCCCACTCAGCGGAATCCTTCCACGGGCAACGGGTCTGCATCCAGACGTTGTCGCCATACCACCAGTTGAGCAGCAGGTCGGGGTCGGCGCCGAAGCAGGACGGATCGCCAGGAGCGAGAAGGATATCGTAGGCCTCGCCGCCGTCGATGGCAGCGTAGGTGGCCGGCGAGGTATCGGTCTGGATGGTCACATCGAAGCCGAGAGCGTCGAGGTCGTTCTTGACCTGAGCGGCCATGCCCTTGATCTGCTCGTTGTCGGTGGTGCGCAGGGTGATGGCGCCCGGGGTGATGCCAGACTCTTCGATGAGCTTCTTGGCCTTCTTGGCGTCAGTCTTGTACACCGTGGAAGCCTCATGATAGTTGGTGAAGCTCTTGGGCAGGTAACAGCTGGCAGCGGTGGCAAGGCCGGCGAAGGTGTTGGTGATCATCTTCTCGGTGTCGAGCGCGTACATGACGGCCTGACGGACCTTGACGTTGTTCCAAGGCTCCTTGGCGACGTTGAACATGATGAAGCGGGTGCCGAAACCCTGAACGTTATCGATCTTGCAGCCAGCGCTCTCGAGCTGGTCGACGGCGTCAGCGGTGACGAGCTCCATAACGAGCGTGGAGCCCTCCTGCTGAGCGGTAACGCGAGCGGTGGGGTCGGTCAGGATGCTGTACTGGATCTTCTTATCCTCGGCAGCATACTCACCGTTGTACTCGGGGTTGGGAACCAGGGTGATCTCGGTATCGGAGATAGAGTCGTACATCCAGGGGCCGGAACCGATCGGCTGCTTGGCGCGATCCTCCTCGGCCTGGGTGGCCGGGGTAACACGGATGATGGCCAGACGATCCTTGAGCAAGGAGAAGTTGGGGACCTTGGTCTTGACCGTTACAGTGCTGGCGTCCTTGGCCTCGATGGACTCGAAGGGCTGGAAGAACGGAGCGTAGGTAGCAGAAGCGGCGCAAGCGGTGTAGGAAGCGACGACGTCGTCAGCAGTGACCTCGGTGCCATCGGAGAACTTTGCGCCCTTGCGGATGGTGACCTCGAAGGTAGTGTCGTCCACGGACTTGGGATCGTCGGTGGCGAGCTCGTTGAAGGTGCTGTAGTCGTGGTAATCGATGCCGTAGAGGCCCTCGATGACGTGCCAGTTAGCACCCAGGCCCACAGCGGAGCCGGTGCTGGCGGGGTCGAAGCTGGACGGAGCGTAAGCGGAACCAGCGGTGATCACGCCGCCGCCACGGTTGGCGGAATCGGTGGAACCGGAAGCGGAACCCTCGTCGCTAGAGCTGCCACCGCAGCCGGTGAGACCAAGCCCTGCGACAGCAGCGACGCTGCCGGTGAGGCCGAGGAACGAACGCCTGGACATACCCTTGTTGATGATGGCCATGTCTTCTCCTATCAATAGAGAATCTTACCCGGGGGCACCTAGACTTGCCCCCGCGCAACTTGCGGACGATATATACCTTACCTACCGACGAACCCAACTGAGGTGCCGCGCTCGGCGACCGATACATACATACGCTTGAACGGTATTTACTACCGTTCACCGAATTCATTGACAAATGATTCGACAGACAGTATGTATCGACGAGGTGAGATATCAGTCTTCGTCAACCCGCAGGATAGCAGTGTTGTTCACCATGGCTAGTCAAACGTTTTAGCGTTAATAAAACCCGAAATCGGCAGGTAATCACCGCGAAACAAATGATTGAAAATTGACCAATCATGTATATCAGTTGTTTAGAAGCGCGTTTAGTTTTCGGATCGGCTGGCCGATGCCTGGGCGCGTTCGGCATTCCATGCAACAAGTGCCTCGTGGACCGCTTTGGCGACATCGGCCGGAACGCCTCGAACTTCTGCAATCTCCCGCTCGCTTGCTGCGCGCAAACGCTTCATCGAGCCAAAATGGCGCATAATGGCACGTTTTCTGGTGGGCCCCACACCCGGAACGTCGTCAAGCACCGAAACCGTCATAGCCTTATCGCGCAACTCGCGGTGGAACGTAATCGCAAATCGGTGGGATTCATCGCGAACCTGCTTGATCAGATAAAGCGATGCGGTGCCGGGCGGCAGCTCGACGGGAGTCTCGTCCCACGGCACGAAAACCTCCTCATCGGCCTTTGCCAAGCCACAAACTGGTATATCGAGGCCAAGCGCCTCAAGTTGCTTAATTGCAGCGGTCAATTGCGGCTTGCCGCCATCGACAACGAGCAAATCGGGGCGCGAGCCAAAGCGCTCGTCCGCCATGCGTTCGGGAGCATAGCGACGCCCCAGGACCTCGGACATCGATACGAAGTCGTTCGCCTCGTCCAATTCGGCCTGAATTTTAAAGCGACGATACTGGCCCTTGTCGGCACGGCCGTTGGTAAATACCACCATCGAAGCGACGGTAAAGGTGCCGTGCAGCGTCGAGATATCGAAGCACTCGATGCGCAACGGCGGCGCAGGCAGCGCCAGCGCGCTTTCGAGCTCCAGGAGCGCCTGATTGGTGCGATCGTCAGCATACCCCGTGCGCATCATGTAGCGCATGAGGGCATGGCGTGCATTTTTGGAAGCCATATCGAGCAGGCGGTGCTTTTCGCCGCGCTGCGGCCTATGGAGATGGCAAGAGCGTTCGCGCTTGCCCGCAAGCCACTCCCCCAACGTTTCGGCATCCTCAAGCTCGACAGAGAGATTGATCTCGGCTGGAATATCAGCCGTCTCGTCGTAATAGCGCTTAAGAAAGCCCGATTGAAGCTCTTCCTCGTCGACATCCAGGCCTTTATCGAGGATGAACTCACAAGTTCGAACCGTTCTGCCCTCGCGAACGACAAAGACACAGGCGGCAGAGATAGTCTCTTCTCGATAGAAGCCGATGACGTCGATATCGACGCTTGACGGAAAAACGACCTGTTGGCGATCGTCCAGGCCCCTAATGACTTCCAGGCGACGCTTGACGCGCGCCGCACGCTCAAAATCGAGCGTCTCGGCTGCCTCCGTCATCTCGGACGTAAGCTCGTCGACGACATCCTTGCGATGGCCCGACAAGAAACGTTCGACACGCTTGACGTTCTTGGCATAGTCGGCAGGCGAAATCGCGCCGACGCATGCGCCCGGTCCGCGCCCGACATGGTTGTCAAAGCAGGGACGCCCGTTTTGCGCGCAAATCATATTGACGATGTCTTCTTCGCCCTTATGAGATTCGACGATGCGACGACAGCGGCGCCATTCCGCACAGGATGCCGAGCAAATAGGAATAACCTTGCGTAGCGTATCGATGGTCTCACGCGCCGCACGGCTATCGGTATAGGGGCCAAAATAGCGCGTTCCCGGTTTATGACGCTCTCGCGTGTATTTAATAGCCGGAAACAAGTCGCTCTTGGTAATGGCGATAAAGGGATAGCTTTTATCGTCTTTGAGATCGACGTTAAAGTACGGATGGTACTGGCCAATCAGATTGCGCTCGAGCACCAATGCCTCGTGCTCGGTCTCCACCACGATATAGTCGAAGCTCGCCACCAGCTGCATCATGAGCGGGATCTTTTGACGCTCGTCCTGCAGCGTCACGTATTGACGCATACGGGCACGCAAGTTTTTTGCCTTGCCCACATAGATGACATCGCCCTTGGCATCTTTCCAAAGGTAGCAGCCGGGTTGCGTGGGAACGCGCGAAACCTGTTCGGCAAGTGTTGGAATGTTGTCGTGACCTGCCACACGCACCTACTTGCGACGAAGCAGCGCCGAGACCTCGGGCATCTTAAAGACGAAGGCAAGGCCAAAAGTCACGGCGAGCGAGACGACGCCTGCAACACAAACGTAGCCCAGGGTAATGAGGATCGAGCTGCCAAGCATTCCGACAAAGTGCTCAAGTGCCCACATGACGCCGGCGCCCGCGGCAGCGCCCAAGCCACCGAACAACAGGCCGAAGAAACCGCCGTGCAGGATAGACTTGACCTGAAGGCCATGTAGACGACGGCGCAGCCACCACAGCGAGCATCCGACCAAGACCACGTAGTCAACGACGTACGAAAGCGCAATTGCCGGCATACCGTAGCCCAGTACCACGCCAAACAGCAGCACCGAACCGGCCTGACCGATAGCGGAGTACAGGCAATAGCGGCTATAAGGTTTCATATCGAGCAGGGCCGAGAAGCTCTTCTGCATCAGCACGACCACGCCGTAGAGCGGCAGGGAAAGTGCCAGATAGATAAGGAACTCCGACACCAGCGCCACACCGGATTCATCGAACTTGCCAGCACAGTAGATCATGTTGAGCGGACGCGCGAAGACAATCAGGTACAGCGCGAACGGAATCAGGAAGAACAGCATCTGGGCGACGCCACGCGAAATGCCCGTGCGAACGCTGTCGTAATCCTTCTCCTGTGCGTCGTGAGAGAGCTCGGTATAGAGCGCCGTCGAAAGCGAGGCAGCAATCAGCGCGTAGGGTAGCGTGTACCACAGGCGCGCATAGGCGATGACGGAAGGACCCGTCTCGGGCTGGACCACCAGCGCGGCAGCGTTGGTGATAGAAGTCGAGACAAACATGCACACCGTGGCGAGCAGCGTCGGGATACCGAGCGCAATCGTCTGGCGCAGCGCGGGGTCCTTAAAGTCGATATGGATATGGGGATGCACGCCGTGCTTGCCAAGCGCGGGAATCTGACATGCCATCTGAACAAAGACACCGAGGGTCGTACCGGCCGCAATCAAGATGATGCCGGCACGTTCGCCAAACTGTGCGGACACGGGCGCAAAACCCATAAAGCTCGCAATGACGATCACATTGTTGAGGACCGGGGCAAACGTCGACCAAAAGTAGTCGCGGTGTGCGTTGAGAACGCCCGAAAACACCGAGCCCAAACCATAAAACAGAATCTGGATGGCAAAGAAACGGAACATGAACGCAGCGGTATCCATGCTGCCGCCGTCACCCGAAAGGAACGATTGCGTCCAGATAAAGCCCGGGGCGAACACGGTCCCCAGCAACGAAATGCCACCCAGCACCAAAAGCAGAATGCCGAGCAGGTTGCCCACGTACTCGTTCGAGGCCTCGCGACCCTGCTCACGCCTCACGCCCATGTACACGGGCAAAAACGCCGTCACGAGCATGCCGCCCATCACGAGTTCGTAGAGCATATTGGGCAGGTTGTTGGCGACCTGATAGGAGGACGAGAGTAGCGACATGCCGATAGCGGCCGCCATTGCCCACGTGCGGATAAAACCGGTGACGCGAGACACGATGGTCAGGATGGTCATAAGCCCGGCGGAACGACCAACCGTGGAGTAGTCCGACGAGCCCATGTCGTCAGTGTCATCTCGCGACGAAGAAGCTTCGGATGAGGGTGTCTGAGGCGCAGATTCTTTTGCAAAATGAGCTCCGCGCTTCAATTCTTCCTGCGGCATCGCTCAGTCCTCTCTCGTAATCGCGGCAACCGTCGCCCCGCAAAATGCAATTAAATCATCGGGTGCAAGCTCGAGCTGATAACCACGCTTGCCTCCCGAAATAAAAATGGTATCCCAAAGGACACATGTCTCATCAATGAGCGTCCGGTAGCGTTTTTTCATACCGACCGGGCTGCAGCCGCCGCGAACGTAGCCAGTCGCCGCAAGCAAATCCTTCACATGCATCATGGCCAAGGACTTCTCCCCCGCGGCACGCGCGGCGGACTTTAGATCGAGCTCGTCGGCAACAGGGATACAGCACACGACATAGTCGTTGGACGGTGTCACGCAGACCAAAGTCTTAAATCCTTGACCGGGCTCCTCGCCAAGCTGCTCCGAAATCGCGACACCCAGGCCCACCGACTCATCACCATCGTCTTCGTACGTATGTAGAACATAGGAAATGCCGGCGCTTTCCAGCTCGCGCATCGCATTGGTTTTTGGCGTCTTTACAGCCTTTGCCATGACATATCCTTTCCCTCGCATTCGGACGCAAGGATTAAGTATATGTCCAATTCGGCTGCATACGTCACTTCGGCACAGCAAGCGCCATCGAATCACAAGGAGTCGATGGCGCCCATAAACTGAATCGCCTATTTATTGAGCATCAAGTTGAGCCTGACGCTCCCGGTCACGCCTGAGCAACGGCGCCAAAAACTTGCCCGTATAACTCTGCGGACAGTCCGCAACCTGCTCCGGTGTGCCCGAAACCACGACGGTTCCGCCGCCGTTACCGCCCTCGGGACCCATATCGATCAGGCGGTCGGCAACCTTGATGACATCAAGGTTGTGTTCAATCACCAGCACCGTGTTGCCCGCATCGACCAAGCGCTGCAGCACATCGAGCAGCTGGCGGACGTCCTCAAAATGAAGGCCAGTCGTCGGCTCGTCCAAAATATAGAACGTCTTGCCCGTCTGGCGTCGATGAAGCTCCTTGGCGAGTTTCACACGCTGCGCCTCGCCGCCCGAAAGCGTCGTGGCGGGCTGGCCCAGGCTCACGTAGCCCAAGCCTACATCGTACAGCGTCTGGAGCTTTCGCTTGATCTGCGGGATATTCCCAAAGAAAGCCAGTGCCTCGGCCACGCTCATGTCAAGTACGTCCGAGATGGTCTTGCCACGGTAGGTGACCTCGAGTGTCTCGCGGTTGTAGCGTTTACCGCCGCAAACTTCGCAGGGAACGTAGATATCGGGAAGGAAGTGCATCTCGATCTTGATCTGCCCGTCGCCCTTGCACGCCTCGCAGCGCCCGCCACTCACATTAAAGGAGAAACGACCCGGCGAGTAGCCGCGCGCCTTCGACTCCGGCGTACTCGCAAACAGCGCGCGAAGATCATCCCACAGGCCGATATAGGTAGCAGGGTTGGAACGCGGCGTGCGGCCAATCGGCGACTGGTCGATATCGATAACCTTATCGATACACTCGATGCCCTCGATTTTCTTATACGGACCCACGGGGCGCGTCGAACGGTGAATAGCATTCGTAAGGGCAGGCGCAATGGTGTCGGTAACCAGGGAGCTCTTGCCTGATCCCGACACGCCGGTAACAACCGTAAGCGTACCAAACTCGATCTTGGCAGTAACGTTTTTGAGGTTGTTGGCTCGAGCGCCCGTAATTTTAAGGCAGCCGCGACCGGGCTTGCGCCGTTCATCAGGCACCCGAATCATTCGTTTGCCGGTCAGATAAGCGCCCGTCATCGACTCAGGACACGCCATGATATCAGCAGGCGTTCCCGCCGCGACTACGTGCCCGCCGTTGGCACCGGCGCCGGGCCCCATGTCGATCACGTAGTCGGCGGCACGGATTGTATCCTCGTCGTGTTCGACGACGATAACGGTATTGCCGATATCGCGCAGGCGCTCGAGCGTCTTGATCAGGCGCTCGTTGTCACGCTGATGAAGACCGATCGAGGGCTCGTCCAGAATATAGAGCACGCCCATGAGACCCGCGCCGATCTGCGTTGCCAGTCGAATACGCTGTGCCTCGCCACCGGAAAGCGTCGCCGAGGCGCGATCGAGTGTCAGATAGTCGAGTCCAACATCGACCAGAAAACGCAGACGTTCCAGAATTTCCTTGACGATACGGCCGCCGATAAACTGTTGGCGCTCGGTGAGTTCCAAGCCCTCAAAAAACTCGAGCGATTCACGGCACGACAGGCAACAAACCTCGTAAATGGACTTACCGCCCACGGTGACGGCGAGCATCTCGGAGCGCAAACGAGCGCCGTGGCAGGTCGAGCACGGCTCCTCGCGAATGTACTTCTCCAGGCGCGCCTTGGTGTTCTCGTTCGTCGTCTCGGTATAGCGTTCGTACAGGATGTTGCGAACGCCCGAAAACTTGGTATCCCACTGGCTGCGACGTCCGTCGAGCTTTTGGTAGTCGACCGAGATCTTCGTATCGCCCAGGCCATCCAAGAATGCACGACGCACGCGAGGGGGCAAGTCCTCCCACGGCGTATCAGCGCTCACCTTAAAGTGTTTGCAGACCGCAGCAAAAATCTGCGGATAGTAGTTCGAATTGCCAAACAGGCTACCAAAGACTCCGTCGGCAATGGACTTCGAGGGGTCCTCGATCAGCGCCTCGGCATCAACGGTTTTCTTAAAGCCCAGGCCGTCGCACTCAGGACATGCGCCATAGGGAGCGTTAAACGAAAAATCACGCGGCTGAAGATCGTCAATGGAGTGTCCATGCTCCGGGCACGCCAAGGCCAACGAATACTCCAGCAGCTCGCCCTCGGTCCCCTCGGGAGCATCACGATCGGGCAGCATGTACACGTTTACATTGCCGTGAGCCAGCGCGGTCGCCTGCTCAACAGACTCGGCGATACGGCCCAGAGAATTCTCACGGATCACGATGCGATCGACCACGACCTCGATATCGTGCTTGAATTTCTTATCCAGATCGATCGGATCGTCGAGCGAGCGCACTTCACCGTCGACACGCACGCGGCTAAAGCCCTCAGCGCGAAGGTCCTCAAACAGTTTGGTGTACTCGCCTTTTCGCCCGCGCACCACCGGTGCCAGCACAAACGCGCGGCGGCCCTCCCCCGTCGCCAAGACCTTGTCGGCAACCTGGTCGGTCGTCTGGCGCTCAATGACGCGGCCGCATTCGGGACAGTGCGGGGTGCCCACACGGGCGAACAGCAGGCGCAGATAGTCATAAATCTCGGTTACGGTGCCAACCGTCGAGCGAGGGTTTTTAGACGTCGTCTTTTGGTCGATCGACACCGCCGGCGAAAGGCCGTCGATTGAATCCAAGTCGGGTTTGTCCATCTGGCCCAAGAACTGGCGCGCATAGCTCGAAAGACTCTCGACGTATCGACGCTGGCCCTCGGCATAGATAGTGTCAAATGCCAGCGAACTCTTGCCCGAGCCAGAAAGACCGGTAATGACCACGAGTTGGTCACGCGGAATGGAAACATCGATATCACGGAGGTTGTGCTCACGAGCGCCGCGAATAACGATAGAAGAATCAGACATGGAAGCTCCTTGCCTCCTATTGCATCGAATCATACTGTCGATGAGTTTAGCGCACTCGACGCGCACAGATGTTCGTAATACAAGATTCGCAGACCTTTAGCTTTGCGTATCGGGCGCTTTGTTTCTCGAAATGCCGTGGAAAGGTTGCAGTAATCTAATACTGAACTTAATTTGCCGTAACAGAGGAACGTCCATGACCGAAGATATCCCCCTTGAAATCACTTCGAGCGACATGGCCAATCTGCCCATATTCATCGCCGTCCTTATCGTGGCCACCGTCGTCGTGCGCGTATATTTTTCAATCAAACACAATGAAAAGCCGCCCATTGCCCGCGTCTTTTGGTGCGCGACGCTCCTCATCCCGCTCGGCATGGTAGCTGCATGGATTACGAATCAATTGCTCGTAAATGAGGACAATTCCCTATGGGTCCTTTCTTATTCGGCGCTCGGTGCTGCCGCCGTCATACTTCTTGTCGAACCCTTGGTTTCGGGACTTATCGACCAAACCGATCTTGCGACGGGAACGGTTGCCTGTATTTGCCGTGACATCCTTGTCATCGCCGCTGTTTCAGCGCTCTCGTTCGTTTCACTCGAAATTGCCTGTAACGAAACGTTCTATCGCATTCCCGCCAACTCATTCGGGTTTTCCGTCGGGCTGCTCGCGACGGTTCTGCTCTCCCTTTATTTGCTGGGACAGCGTCATGGAGGCGTCATGGCCCTCGTGCCCGTCGCCTGTTGCATCCTTGGCATTGCCGAGCACTTCGTCATAACGTTTAAAGGCGAGGCCATCCTGCCAAGCGATATCTTGGCCCTTGGCACCGCAATGGAAGTGAGCGAGGGATACGAGTTTACCTTTACCGCCGGAATCGTAACCTCTCTAGCCCTGCTGGAGATTTCCCTAGGGCTTCTTTCGCTTATCCGACCGAGAAAGCTCCGTACGCCCACCCATGTCTTCCCCGCAATCGCCGCTAACCTCTGCGCTTTTCTGCTAGTGACCGTTGTGGGGCTCTCGGGCTTTTCCAGCATCGACTTGGAGCAGGCGCTGAATTTTGGATTTGACCGTTGGCAGCCCATCACCACGTATGCGTCTCAGGGTTTTATCACTTCGTTCACCGAAATGGTCAACGAGTTGCCCATTAAGAAGCCCGAAGACTATACGCCCGATGAGGCGCAGAGCATCGAGCAGGAGCTCGCCGCCACCTACGACAGCACGTATGGCTCGAGCGAGCAGCGCGCGGCGGCCGTTGCCCAGTTCAATGAAATCAAGCCGACGATTGTTGCCGTCATGAATGAGAGTTTTAGCGACCTTTCGTGCTTTGAGCAGCTCCAGGCGGCCGGGTACACCGGCCCCGCATTCTACAACTCGCTTCCCGACACACTTGTTCGCGGCACCATGCTCGCTTCGGTCGCCGGTGGCGGAACGGCGAACTCCGAATTCGAATTTTTGACCGGAGCGACAACGGCCTTTGTCGGATTAGGCAAAATCCCCTATCAGCTATATCAGATGAATGGCGTCAACAGCCTGGCAAAGGACCTTAAGGAGCTTGGGTATACCGCTACCGCTATGCACCCGCAAAACCCCGTCAACTACCATCGAGATAAAATCTATCAGCAGCTGGGCTTTGGAGACTTTCTTTCAATCGGCGATTTCGAAGGTGCGCCCTGTTACCATGCCGGCGTATGCGACTACGCCACCTACGACAAGATACTCGACCTGCTTAGAACCGACGAAGCCCCGCAGTTCATCTTTGACGTCACGATGCAAAATCACGGCGGCTACGACTATGGCACCGTTCCCGCCGAGGAGCTGACAAACTATTGGGTCGAGGGAGCCAGCGAGGGCGCCAATAGCGCGCTCAACACCTATCTTACCTGCATCAACGCATCCGACCGGGACCTCGAGTACTTTATCAACGAGCTCCGCAATATCGGCAGACCGGTTGTCCTTGTCTTTTTTGGCGACCATCAGCCGAGCGCCGCAACGACCCTCAACGACGAGCTGTACCCTCAGGAAGATACGGCAAGCCACGCTTTCCGTATCTATCAGTCGACATATCTTGTCTGGGCTAACTATGAAATCGCCGGCAATACCGAGCTCAACGTCTACGACACCGTCGGGGCAAACGAGATTGCAGCCATTACCCTTAATAAGATCGGCGCCCCGCTCACCGACTATCAAAAGGCTCTGCTTGCAACAAGGTCAGATGTGCCCACCATCAATGTCGCCGGCTACCTTGGTGCCGACGGGCTGCGCTACGACTTGGAATCTGAAGACAGCCCATACGCCTCGACGATCGACAAGCTGCAGCGCATGCAATACCTCGAGTTCGCCAGCAAAGTTCAGTAAGCCCGCCCATTCGCTTGGACCCATCGTATTGCAAGCACGCTCGGCCCAAATGCATCGCAAATGACTCCCGCTCGCAAACGAGGGTACAATGACGCTCGTGTCACATCACGGGGCCCCGGCCCCAACATATACAAAGGAGTCATACATGGGTTGCGAGCATGCACAGGCCGCCGGCGGACAAACGTCGCCGTCGCAATTTGAGGAGAACACGCTGTCCGAGGTCAAACGCGTCATCGCCGTGCTTTCCGGCAAGGGCGGTGTCGGCAAGTCGTTTGTCACCGGTGCCATCGCCACCGAGCTTGCCCGTCACGGCCACAAGGTCGGCGTCCTCGATGCCGACATCACCGGTCCCTCTATCCCCAAGATGTTCGGTATGAGCGGACGCCACGTCCATGCCCTTGGCAACCTTATGCTGCCCGAAATCTCCGAGCACGGCGTCAAGGTCATGAGCTCCAACCTGCTGCTCCAAAACGAGACCGACCCCGTCCTTTGGCGCGGTCCGGTCATCGCAGGCGCCATTAGGCAGTTCTGGAGCGAGACCTCGTGGGGCCCCATCGACTACCTGCTGGTCGACATGCCTCCGGGAACAGGCGACGTCGCTCTCACCGTCTTCCAGTCACTGCCCGTCGACGGCATCGTCATCGTCACGAGCCCGCAGGATCTGGTCTCGATGATCGTCGCCAAGGCGGTCAACATGGCCGAGAAGATGAACGTCCCCATTCTGGGCATTGTCGAGAACATGAGCTATATTGAGTGCCCCGACTGCGGCAAGAAGATCGAGGTCTTTGGCAAGAGCAAGCTCCCCGAGGTCGCAGAGCGCTATAACCTCGACATCTTGGGCCAGCTTCCCATTAATCCGGCACTCGCCGAGGCCTGCGATAAGGGCGAGGTCGAGACCGCGCTGCCCGATGGCATGTTGCCTAAGGCAGTCTCTGCCGTCGAGGCCATTACCCCGCACGAGACCGACGAGGCCTAAGTGAACACGAGCGCCTTCTATGACGTCCTGGTAATCGGCGGCGGGGCTTCAGGCCTCGCCGCCGCCATTACGGCCGCACGCGCTGGCAAAAGCGTCTGCATCGTTGAGCGCGATGTCGCCTGCGGCCTTAAGCTCCTTGCGACCGGCAACGGCCGCTGCAACCTCTCCAACGAATCGATTGATCCACAGCGGTATAACCACCCCGCATTCGTTGAATCCGTTATGGGCCCCCGGCCCGAACAAGAGCTTATGGGTTTCTTCTCCTCGCTGGGCATCATGACAACCTCCGAGGAAGGCCGGCTGTACCCGCGCTCCCTTCGCGCCGAATCGGTGCGCGACGCGCTTCTCAACGTTTGCGACCGCCTAGGTATCACCTTAATCTGCGGAGCCAACGTTGCCTCGGCGCACAAAGCTTCCGAAGGTTGGACACTCCAAATAGACCGTCCAGCGCGGGCACTCAAGGCAAAGAAGCACGACGACCGAAAATCGGAGCTCCGCTCGCTTCGGAAAGCGCTCGCCAATGTCCCTCGCAAGAACGAGGCCCTGCAGGCACATGCCGTAATTATCGCCACGGGCGGCAACCCCACCGGTATCGCCGATACGTTTCGCCTCCCCCTCACTTCGCTGCGCCCCATCCTCTGCCCCGTATCGGCAACGGTCGTCGGCGATCGGGCGGCACTCAAGACGTTGGATGGCCTGCGCGTCCGCGCCCGCTTGACGCTCGCCCGCAATCATAATGAGCTCTGGCACGAAGACGGTGAAGTCCTGTTTCGAACCTTCGGTATCTCGGGCGTCGTTGCCTTCAACCTCTCCCGTCGTATCCAGCGC
>CABUTH010000021.1 GCA_902494465.1 uncultured Collinsella sp. | reverse complement strand
TCGTCGTGGTTGCCGCGCTCGATGATGCGGCCGTGGTCCAGACAGATGATCGCGTCGGAGTTGCGCACGGTGGACAGGCGGTGCGCGATGACAAACGTCGTGCGGCCTTCCATGAGCTTATCCATGCCCGCCTGCACGATGGCCTCGGTACGGGTGTCGATGCTCGACGTTGCCTCGTCCAGAATCATCGCCGGCGGATCGGCGACGGCGGCGCGGGCGATCGAGATCAGCTGGCGCTGGCCCTGCGACAGCTGTGCGCCGTTGCCGGTGAGCATGGTGTCGTAGCCGTCGGGCAGGCGGGTGATAAAGTCGTCTGCGCCCGCGAGCTTGGCCGCTGCGATGCACTCCTCGTCGGTGGCGTCCAGGTTGCCGTAGCGGATGTTGTCCATCACGGTGCCGGTGAACAGGTTCACGTCCTGCAGCACGACGCCCAGGCTTCGGCGCAGATCGGCCTTGCGGATCTTGTTGACGTTGATGCCGTCGTAGCGAATCTTGCCGTCGGCGATGTCATAGAAGCGGTTGATGAGGTTGGTGATGGTTGTCTTGCCCGCACCGGTGGCGCCGACAAACGCGACTTTCTGGCCCGGCTTGGCAAACACGGACACGCCGTGCAGCACCTCGTGGTCGGGCGTGTAGCCAAAGTCGACGTTGTCCATGACCAGGTCGCCGCGCAGCGGTACGTACTCGATCTCGCCGGTTGCGCGGTGCGGATGTTTCCATGCCCACATGCCGGTGTGGTGGTCGGCCTCTTCGAACTCCCAGGTCTCGGGGTTCACCTGCGCGTTGACGAGCGTCACGTAGCCTTCGTCGGCCTCGGGCTTCTCGTCGATGAGCTCAAAGATGCGGTCGGCGCCGGCGAGGCCCATGACCACGGCGTTGATCTGCTGCGAGATCTGGCCGATCTGTCCGCAGAACTGCTTGGTCATGTTGAGGAACGGCACCACGACGGCGATCGACAGCGCCATGCCCGAGATGCTCAGGTTGGGCACGCCCAGCGCCAGGAAAATGCCGCCCGCCAGTGCGACCAGCACGTAGAGCAGGTTGCCCAGGTTCATAAGGATGGGCATGAGGATGTTGGCGTACATGTTGGCCTTCTGGGAGACCTCGAAGAGCTTTTCGTTGCGCTCGTCAAAATCGGCCTCGGCGGCAGACTCGTGGCAGAACGCCTTGACGACCTTCTGGCCGTTCATGACCTCCTCGATATGGCCCTCGACCACGCCGAGCTCGGTCTGCTGCGCAATGAAGAAGCGCGCGGAGTTGGAGCCGAGCAGCTTGGTCATAAAGGTCATGAAGGCGACGCCGGCGATGATGACCAGGCACATCCACACGCTGTAGTACAGCATGATAAAGAACACCGTGACGATGATGATGATCGTCATGAGCAGGTTGGGCAGCGACTGACTGATCATCTGACGCAGCGTGTCGATGTCGTTGGTGTAGTGGCTCATGATATCGCCGCGCTGGTGCGTGTCGAAGTAGCGGATCGGCAGGTCCTGCATGCGGTTGAACATCATCTCGCGCAGCTTCTCCAGCGAGCCCTGCGTGACGATAGCCATGGCGCGGTTCCAGAAGAGCGAGGACAGGACGCCGACGCCGTAGATGCAGGCGAGGGTGGTCACGAGCTGTGCGATCTTGGGCTGCGCGGCTTCCCAATCGCCCGACTGCCACGATTCGCCAATAATTTGCAGGGCGCTCTGCAGGAAGGTCGCGCCGATGGAGTTGATGATGGCGCAGAGCACCACGCCGGCGACGACGAGGGGCAAAAGCACGGGATAGAAGCCAAAGAGCGTCTTGATGAGGCGCGACATGGTGCCGCCCTTGCGGTTGAGCGCGCGCTCGGCGGTCGTTGCCTTACTCATGGGCCTCGCCTCCTTCCTGAGTCTGAGCTTGCGTTGCGGATGCCTCGGTGTCGGCCTCGACGGCCCCTTCGCCCTCGGCGCTCATCTTGTTTTGCGAGGTGAAGGTCTCGCGGTAGATCTCGCTCGTCTTGAGCAGCTCGTCGTGGTTGCCGATGTCCTTGATGCGGCCGCCCTCCATGACGATGATGCGGTCTGCGTCCTGCACGGAGCTGATGCGCTGGGCGATGATGAGCTTGGTCGTGTTGGGCAGGTAGCTCGCCAGGCCCGCACGGATCTTGGCGTCGGTCTTGGTGTCGACGGCGCTCGTGGAGTCATCCAGGATCAAGATCTTGGGGCGACGCAGCAAGGCACGCGCGATGCAAAGGCGCTGCTTCTGGCCGCCGGAAACGTTGGATCCGCCCTGCTCAATCCAGGTGTCGTAGCCCTTGGGGAAGCCGTCGACAAACTCGTCGGCGCAGGCCAGATGTGCGGCCTCGCGGACTTCCTCGTCGGTGGCGTTCGGGTCGCCCCAGCGCAGGTTCTCGGCGATGGTGCCGCTAAACAGCACATTTTTCTGCAGCACCATGGCTACCTGGTGGCGCAGCGCGTCCAGGTCGTAGTTGCGTACGTCCACGCCGCCCACGCGCACAGCGCCTTCGGTGGTGTCGTACAGGCGGGCGATGAGGTTAACGAGCGTGGACTTGGCCGAGCCGGTGCCGCCGATGATGCCGATGGTCTCGCCGCTCGTAATGTGCAGGTCGATATCGTCGAGCGCCTGGCGCTTCGCATGCTTGGAATACTTAAAGCTCACGTGGTCAAAGTCGATGGAACCGTCGGCAACCTCGAGCACGGGCTCGGCGGGACCGGCGATCGTGGGCTCGGCGGCCAGCACCTCGGCAATGCGGTGTGCCGATTCGTCGGCCATGGTCACCATGACAAAGATCATCGACAGCTGCATCAGGCTCATGAGAATCTGGAAACCATAGGTAAAGGTCGAGGAGAGCTGGCCCACGTCGAACAGGGTGCCCTGGCTCGTGATGATGAGCTTGGAGCCCAGGTAGATGATGACGACAAACGCGCCGTTGACGCAGATGTTCATCATGGGGTTGTTAAAGGCGAGCAGCTTCTCGGCGCGGGTGAAGTCCATCTGGACGTCGCGCGCGGCGGTCGCGAACTTCTCCTTCTCAAAGTCTTCGCGCACATAGCTCTTGACCACGCGCATGCCGGTGACGTTTTCCTCGACGGACTCGTTAAGGGCGTCGTACTTGTGGAACACGCGCGAGAAGATGGGGCGCACCTTAAAGATGATAAAGAACAGCCCAAAGCCCAGCAGCGGAATGATGACCAGGTAGACCATGGCAACGCTGCCGCCCATGATAAATGCCATGGTAAAGGCGAAGACCAATACCAGCGGCGCGCGCACGGCGATACGGATGATCATCATAAAGGCCTGCTGCACGTTGTTGATATCGGTGGTCAGGCGTGTGACGAGCGAGGAGCTCGAGAACTCATCGATGTTGGCAAAGCTGAACGTCTGGATCTTGTAGAACAGGTCGTGACGCAGGTTCTTGGCGAAGCCGCAGCTCGCATGGCTGCAGGTGACGCCGGCAGCGGCGCCAAAAGCAAGGGATGTTAGCGCGATGAGCACCAAAAAGCCTGCAGTGGGAAGCATCTCGGCTACGGTGGCGCCGTCTTTGATGGCGTCGATCAGGTTGGCGGTGATAAATGGAATCAGCATCTCGCAGAGCACCTCGCCAAGCACGAACAGCGGCGTGGCAACGGTGACTTTCATATAGTCGCGGATGCTGCCCATGAGGGTTTTAATCATCCAGTTCCTCCCAGGTTACGCGGATTTTATCGAGCATTTCGGCGAGGTCCTCGCGCTCGTCGTGGGTGAGCGCGCTAAAGGCTTGCTCCCTAAAGCGCAGGCGGGCAGCCTGCTCTACGTGGGCCTTTTCCCATCCCGCTTCGGTCAGGCGAATGGTGAGCTGCCGCCGGTCTTTGGGATTGCGGCTGCGCTCGATAAGGCCGGCGCATTCGATCTTGGAGAGAATCTCGGAAAGCGAACCGGGCTTAAGATCAAAGTGCAGGCCTAGTTCCTGCTGTGACATCTCGCCGTTTGGCTGCTTGGCGAGCAGACAGACGATGGGGGCCTTTCCCGAGGCGCCGCCGCCGTGAAAGTGCAGAAAGTGGCCGCAGAAGCCCAGCCCGTTTAGGATGTGCTTGGCGAGCGCGTCTGATTGGGACTGTGCTGCGGGCGCATCTGCGGGTTCATGGGGGTCGCCGCCCGGCGTGTGGGGGCAGAGGCCGATGTGGTCATCGCACATGGTGTCGCTCCTTTCTTTAGTTAGGTAGTGCAATTGTTTTGTGCCTAACTAATTTAGGAGTGCAAGAAATAAATGTCAAGGTACCAAACTTATTAAGTTACGGCGTTTTACCAAACGCCGTAACCGCTCGACGCTGCAAACGCTCCTAAGCGGCAATCTGATCCCTTGGGGACGAAGGAAAAGGTATCGTTTTGGGCTGCGATGATGCCTTTCGAAGCGGCCTTGCCAAAAACTATGCCTAATTACTACGATGAATCCAGCATCGCTGACCACAACAGCTGTTTCTGAAAAACGCAAGCTATCTACCTGCGGTTTTGTTGGAGAGAAATTCGTTGTGGTTGGGGGCGGGCGGTTAAACGTAGTAAATAGGCATAGTTTTGAAATGGCGCTATATGAGTAGCATCAACTAGGCCGCTATGGAGCAAACAGCCCCCATTTCCGAAACCTTTCCGCAACAATTTGCCCTTCGTACCGCTCGCCTCCGCCCACAACGCCTCCTGCGCTACACTTAGTCGCACTGTGGCGCTGCTGCGCTGTGCCCGAAACAAGGGAGACCCTCATGAAGAACACTCAGCTGCTGCTGATCAACGATATGTGCGGTTACGGCAAGGTCGCGCTTTCCGCCATGCTGCCGGTGCTGTCGCACATGGGCTACCGTATCCATAACCTGCCGACGGCGCTCGTGTCCGACACGCTCAACTATCCCAAGTTCTACATCCACGACACCACGGAGTACGTGCGTCAGAGTCTTGCCATCTGGGAAGAACTCGGCTTTGAGTTCGACGCCATCTCGACCGGCTTTATCGTGACCGAGGAAGAGACGCGCATCATCTCGGACTTTTGCCACCGCCGTGCGCAAAAGGGCACCAAGGTGTTTGTCGACCCCATCATGGGCGACAACGGCAAGCTCTATGCGGGCGTGCCCGAGTCCACGATTGGCCTTATGCGGCACCTGCTGGAGTGCGCAGACTACGCGGTGCCCAACTACACCGAGGCCTGCCTGCTCACCGATACGCCTATTGCAGAGCAGATCACGCCCGATGAGGCCCGCACCCTTGTGGACGCCGTGCGTGAGCTGGGTGCCAAGTCGGTGGTCATTACGAGCGCCGTGGTCAATGGCACGAACGCGGTTATCGGTTACGACCATGTAGCAGGGGAGTACTTCACGATTCCCTTTGAGCTCATTCCGGTCTATTTCCCGGGCACGGGCGACACGTTCTCGGCGGTGCTCGTCGGCCGCGTTATGGCCGGCTGGAGCCTGCAACGCGCGACGAGCGATGCCATGCGCGTGGTAGCCGAGCTTATCGAGCGCAATGCCGACCAGGAGGATAAGTCCGCCGGCCTTCCCATCGAGGCCTGCCTGGATGTGATCGACCATGAGTAACGCCGGCGGGGGCACCGTCGCCGGGTCCGCCGACGAGAACAAGCCGCTCGGCGCGCCGCGTGGCAAGCGTCCGCGCATTCGCATTAGCTGCGTGGACCAGCTGGGGGCGTGCCGCTGCCATCACGGGCACAAGCCGGGTGACGTCTTTGACTTTGACCGAGACCGCGGCAAGATGTGCGCCATGGCCTGCCATGTGGGCTTTCCCTATATCGATATCCTGCGCTATGGCGGAACCGTGCCCGGCAACGAGCCCGGTACGGCAAAGTTCTGCTGCCCCGAGGTCGACACGTTGAACGTCTGGCTTGCCGAGATCGTCGACGAGTAATCGAGCGTGGATTTTCTCCCGTTTAGAGCGCGCTTGAACGCTCAAAGTGGGAGAAAATCCACGCTCAATTTGTATGCGGGAGATAATCCACGCTCGTTTTATGCCAATGGCGCACCTCGCGCGCCCGCGAACCTACAGCTGCTCGAGCATAGCGGTGCAGCCGGCGAGCACATCGCGGTAGGTGGCGTCGAAGTTGCCGGTGTACCAGGGATCGGCCACGTCGCCGGGGCGCTCGGTCCAATCGAGCAAGCGCGTAATCTTGCCGTCGGGGTCGTCGCCAAAGATGCGACGCAGGCCACGCGCGTTCTCAGCATCCATATAGACAATGTGATCCCAGTCGCCATACTCCGCGCGACGCACCTGGCGCGCACGGTGGGCAACGACAGGAATCCCGACTTCACGCAGCTTGGCAACGGTACCGTGGTGCGGCGGGTTGCCGATCTCCTCAGTTGAGGTCGCTGCAGAATCGATGACAAACTCGCCCGCGCGCCCAGCGCGGCGCACCAGCTCGGTAAACACCGACTCAGCCATCGTCGAGCGACAGATATTTCCATAGCAGATAAACAGTACACGTTGCATATGCGGTTTCCTTTCGATCGCCATCATCGAGCTCGAGTATCGCATCTGCGCTTACGCCCTCGCCCGCTTGCGCTCCCAGCGAGCCAACTTAATAGTCACCAGCGTGAGCGCCCAGGCTACAAGCGAGAACGCGGCGCCCACGGCGCCCACGTACGCAATGCCAATGCTGCTTATCACGGCGCCGCCCACCGCGGTGCCAAACGAAATGCCGACATTAAACGCCATGGGTTCAACCGAGCTCGCGAGCACCATCGACTTGGGATGGCGGCTGCGTGCCACGTCCATAAAGTGTGTGATGCACGAGACCGAGAACAGGTACATGAGCATTGCCAGACTAAAGACAAAGACAAGTGCGAGCGGCATGGCAGCGCCCACGGCAAACAGCCCAAACAATGCCGCCGCCTGCAGCGCGAACGTAACCAGCAGTGCCTTCATGCCAAAACGCGCGTCGATCCATCCGCCCAAGATGTTCGAGATTAGGCAGAACACGCCGTAGGCCATAAGCGTGGTGCTCGCCTGAACAGTGCCCATGCCCAGCACCTGCTCAAGATAAGGCGTCACGTAGCCGTAGAACACATAGACCGATCCCACGCCAAACAAAAAGATGAGCATGCCGGTGATGATGCTCGGTTCGCGTAGAAGCCCCGCCTGCTCGCGAAAGGTGGCAGGCTCGTCGGTTTGCCCAGCGCGCGGCATAAACGCCACGAGCGCTCCGCAGATCAAAACGGCAAAGGTCAGCGTGCCGTACATGGCCACGTGCCAATCGAGCGTGTCGGCCACGAACTTGCCGATCGAAGTGACAAAGACCATTGCCACGGAAAACGCACCATATACCACCGAGATGGCAAGCGAAGTTTGCTGCGGGGACAGCAGCTCGGGGATGTACGTCACGCCCACGGCGAGCAGTGCGCCCGAGACGGATCCCAGGACAATGCGCGAGATAAACAGTACCTGGAAGTTGGGCGCCAACGCCATGACCAGATTGCCGAGCACAAAGATAATGCTGTAGCACACGAGCAGCTGGTAACGACGGAAGCGCCCCGTGCTGAGCGCAAGCACCGGCGTCGCGATGGCGTAGACCAGTGCAAAAACGCTGATGAGCTGGCCCGCAGTGGCAAGCGATATGCCGAGTTCCGTCGCCAAGTCACTTTCGATGCCGATGACCACGAACTCGGAGCAGCCGAGCGAGAATCCCAGCAGCACGAGCAGCGCCAGGCAGAGCTTGGTGCGCGCGGGGGAGAGCGCGGCGGCGGTTGACTTACTTTTAGGCGTGGTTGCGGCGGTCAAGGTTGTCACTCCAATGTCGCATGAATAAGCGGGATTCAATCTCTGCAACTCTAACAGAATGTGTCAGGTGCCTGCCTCCTTTGTCGCAGGCTGCGCTTGCCTGTATAGTCGCAATACAGGCGAAGATGGTCTCAGGTACATTGCGGGCGACAGGAGATCCCATGGGTATGCACACGACAAAGGTTGCAGTGGGCGAGGACAAGTTTGTGCTCGAGGCCCAGTTGACGGTGACGCCGCGAGGCATGGCGGTGTACGCTTGCTCGCCTGAGTTCGCGCACCTGGGCGCCACGGCGCAGGCCATTCCGCGCTCCGAGCCCGGCCGTACGGCGACGGTGAGCATTCTGGCCGTTCCGTGTCATCGAGACGAGATCCCGGCGCACGATATCGCGGCGGCGCTGGCCACGCGCTTTGGCGTGCCGGTCGTTGCAAGCACGGGCTTTCATGTGGAGAACGCGACCGCGGACGACCTTCAGCGCGTGCTCGACACCACCAAGGAGCTCGTCGCCGCACTCGAAGGCGCCGCCGCCCGCATTCTGCGCGCCGGCTGGGATGAGGGCGGCGCGGGTGCCGAGGTCGTGGCGGTCGATGCCGCGACCGGCGAGGCGCTCGGCCCCGTCGATCGCATCGAGGCCCATACCGGCGAGGGCATTCTGCATCAGGCATTTCTGACGCTTCTGGTCGAGGGCCAGGGCGAGGACGCGCGCCTGCTGCTCTGTCGCCGCAGTCCGCTCAAACGACTGTGGGGCGGGGTGCTGGCCGATAGCTGTGCCGGCCATCCGCTCCCCGGGGAGGACGTTGTCGCCGCGACGGCGCGCCGCATCAACGAAGAGCTCGGCATCACGCGCGCACCCGACCAGCTCAAACACCTCGGTCACGTGACCTACCGCGAGGACCACGGCGACGGCCGCTGCGAGTGCGAATGGTGCGAGGTCTACCTTGCCCATGTTGAGCCGGGCGAGCTGCACATCAACCAAGAGGAGATCTCGGAAGTGCGCCCGGTCGCCCCGTCCGAGCTCGACGGCTACCTGCAGGGTCACCCCGAGCAGCTGGCCCCCTGGCTCCGCGAGGCCCTCAGCGATCCATCCATCCGTACGGATCTCGCTATGTAACAAAGGTACAGTCTCTTTGCCATATCAAAACCGTCACAACATTCGATGAAAATCTCGAAATCGAGGAAAACTGTCGAATGTTGTGACGGTTTTTGCCCAGAGGATCGCTTCTCATTCAAAAAATCCGCTTGACTGTATTGCCGCAACACAGCGCAACGTAAGGGGTGTCCGATAACGGGCGCCCCTTTTTAAGTGGCAACGTGGCTGCGAATCCGGAGCGCCCCCAACAAGAAAGGTGGGGAGATGGAAGCGGAAAAGAAGGCGTTTAAGATCACCAAGCGCGAAATTGGCTTTGTGCTGGGTATCGTTGTCTTTTTGCTGGTGAAGTTTCTTCCTTTGGCGGAGCTGAGCTCGACGGTCGAGCTTACGGTCGGCGGTCAGACCTGTCTGGCACTGACGCTCGCCACAGTGGTGTTCTGGGCGTGTGGCGTGGCACAGCCGGGCTTTGTGGGCCTGCTCTACTGCGCGCTGCTCGTTCTGTTCAAGGTATGCGTGGACGACACGGGCGCCGCGAGCATCTCGGCGACGGTCGCCTCCACGTTTAGCTCGTGGACCAAAGCCACCATGTGGCTCGTCATCGGCGCCTATCTCATCGCCAGCGCGGTCAAGGAGTCGGGCCTGGGCGAGCGCATCGCCTATGCGTTTATGCTCAAGTTCGTGCGCGATGCCAAGTCGCTCATCATCTCGATCTTCGCGCTCACCTTTGTGCTGTCGCTGCTGATCCCGCATCCGTTCCCCCGTGCCTTCCTCATCCTCGCCGTCGTCTCGGTCATCGCCGAGTCCGCCGGCTACGGTGACGACGACCGCGGCAAGCTCGGCTTCCTCGTGTTTGCCGCTGCCGCCCCGGGTTCCATGTTCTTCCTGACGGGTGACTCCACGCTCAACCCGCTCGTTGCGCAGTACAGCGCCGAGGCCGGCGGCATGAGCCCGTCCTTTGTCGACTGGTTCCTGTACATGAGCGTGCCTATGCTGGTCGCGCTGCTGTGCACCCTGTTCCTGGGTCTCTTCCTCTTTAAGCCCAGCAAGGAGCTCGTCTACGATCGCGAGCGGATCGTGGCCAAGCAGGCCGCGCTCGGCAGGCTCTCCGTCAAGGAGATCCGCACCATCGTGTGGCTTGTCATCGCCATCGCGCTGTGGCTCACCGTCTCGGGCGACTATATCGGCTGGGTCACCCTGGCCATTGGCGTCGCACTCGCCATGCCCATCATCGGCGAGGTCCTCACGCCCGCCAGCTGGAACGCCGTCGACATCAAGTCCCTCATGTTCCTGACGGCCGCCATGGCCGTGGGCTCCGTGGGCGGTGCCACCGGCATGAACGCCTGGATCGCCGACGTCGTGCTACCCAGCTCCGTGCCCGAGAACATCTTCCTGTTCGCCCTGCTCGTCGCCGCGCTCTCCATGATCATCCACATGTTCATGGGCTCGGTCATGGCCGTGCTCGGTGTGTGCGTGCCGGCGTTCATCAGCTTCGCGGCCGGCTCCAGCGTAAGCCCGCTCGCCGTGGCGCTCATCGTCTTCACGTCCATCAACATCCACTACATCCTGCCGTTCCACAACCTGCCGATCCTTATCGGCGAGGGCAAGGACGCCGGCGGCTACACCTCCAAAGAGGCTATGCGCATGGGCATTCCCCTCACTGTGGTCGTCTTTATCGTCGTGCTGGTCGAGGCCGCCTGGTTCCACCTCTTTGGCCTGATGTAAGCGGTCGAGCGCTTGGGCTGTAAGCAGCCGAGTGCTCGAACTGCGAGTGGCCGAGCGTCCCATCTATGAGCGCCGCGGCCCCACTACGTTACCCAGCCCGGCGGCATCCTCGCCGCCGGGTACTCTCCCGAAAGGAGCATGCTATGTCCACTACCGATGCTTCCCAGATCCACGACCTGCGCTCCGCGCTCGACTTTTTGCGCGAGATGCCGGGCCAGCTGCTCGAGACCGACACTCAGGTCGATCCCGATGCCGAGGTATCGGGCGTCTATCGCCACGTCGGTGCCGGCGGCACCGTTATGCGCCCGACCAAAGAGGGCCCGGCGATGGTCTTCAACAACGTCAAGGGCTTTGACGATGCCAAGGTCTGCATCGGCATGCTTGCCAGCCGCAAGCGCGTTGCCGCCCTGCTCGACCTGGACGAGGAGCACCTGGGCCTCGAAATCGGCAAGCGCTTCGAGAACCTGATCGCGCCTGAGCAGATCGCCGAGGGTACGCACGTCGACTGCCAGGAGGTCGTGTACAAGGCGACCGACGAGGGCTTTGACCTGCGCAAGATCGTCCCCGCTCCCACCAACACGCCCGTCGACGGTGGCCCCTACATCACCATGGGCCTCGCCTATGGCACGAGCCCCGACGGCTCCCAGTCCGACGTGACCATCCACCGCTTCTCCTGCGTCGACAAGGATAAGCTTGCCATGTGGATTACCCCCGGCAGCCGTCACCTGGGCGCGTTCTTTGACGAGTACTGCCAGCGCGGCGAGGACATGCCCATCTCCATCTCCATCGGCCTGGACCCCGCCGTGTACATGTGCTGCGGCTTCGAGGCTCCCACCACGCCGCTCGGCTTCAACGAGCTGCAGATCGCCGGCGCCCTGCGCGGCCACGCCGTCGAGCTTGCCGACTGCGTCACCGTTCCGCAGAAGTGCATCGCCAATGCCGAGTATGTGCTCGAGGGCTACCTTATGCACGACGAGACCATCAACGAGGACGTCAACGGCCACGGCTACGCCATGCCCGAGTTCCCCGGCTACACCGGTGGCGCCAAGGTCTGCCCGGTGATCAAGATCACCGCCGTCACCACGCGCGTCAATCCCATCATGGAGAGCTGTATCGGTCCTTCGCACGAGCACGTTTCCATGGCCGGCATCCCCACCGAGGCTTCCATCTACAAGATGGTCGAGACCGCCATCCCGGGCCGCCTGCTCAACGTCCATGCTGCTCCCTGCGGCGGCGGCAAGTTCGTTGCCATCATGCAGTTCAAGAAGTCGAGCAAAAATGACGAGGGCCGTCAGCGCAACGCCGCCATGCTCGCCTTCTCGGCATTCTCCGAGCTCAAGCATGTGATCCTGGTTGACGAAGACGTCGACATCTTCGACATGAGCGACGTGATGTGGGCCATGACCACGCGCTTCCAGGCCGACGTGGACCTCATCACCATCCCCGGCTGCCACTGCCACGTGCTCGACCCGTCCAACGACTCCGCGTTCGATCCTTCGATCCGCGAGCACGGCATCGCCTGCAAGGCCATCTTCGACTGCACGGTTCCGTTCGACCTCAAGAAGAACTTCATTCGCTCGCAGTTCATGGAGATCGACAAGGACAAGTGGGCTGCAGAGCTTTCTTTCTAGTACGTAGCCCTACCAAGTAGTCAAGGAGTTGTCATGCCTGAGTCTTCTGGCCGTCCCTGTCGCATTGTCGTTGGCGTGTCTGGCGCTAGCGGTGCTGCGCTGGGCCTTGAGTGCCTCAAATGCCTGCGCCAGGCAGGTGCCGAGTCGGCGCTTGTCGTCACGCGCGGGGGAGAGATCACCATCGAGCAGGAGCTCGGCATGACGCTCGACGAGTATGCCGCGCATGCCGATGTGGTCTACGACAACAAGAATATCGGCGCTGCCATCGCAAGCGGCACCTATCCGGTTGATGGCATGATCGTGGCACCCTGCTCCATGAAGACGCTCGCCGGCATCGCGAGCGGCTACAGCGACAATCTGTTGCTGCGTGCGGCCGACGTGCAGATGAAAGAGCAGCGCCGCCTGGTGCTCATGGTGCGCGAGACGCCCTTCAGCGCCATTCACGTCGACAACATGGCGCGCCTGGCGCGCGTACCGGGCGTCATGCTCATGCCGCCCATGCTCACGTTTTACAACGGCCCCGTCACGCTCGACGACGCGGTGCATCACATCGCCGCCAAGGCACTCGAGGCCGTCGGCGTGTCATGCGCAAACTATAAGCGCTGGTCATAGGCGTCTTTAGGGTAGGATACGAGTAGTGTTTGAGCCCGCTGCCCCTGTGGGCGGCGGGCTTTGGTGTGTCGGGAGGATCTATGCAGACGGGCATGTATGCGATTAGCGAGATGGCGAGCTTGTTTAACGTTTCGCGCCAAACGCTCATCTATTACGACAAGATCGGTCTGTTTAAGCCCGCCGTGGTTAACGAAAAGGGCTACCGTTTCTATTCGCCCACGCAGATCCCGCTCATGCGTCTGATCTGCATGCTGCGCGACCTGGGGCTCGAACTCGACGAGATCGACCGTCTGACCTCGACGTTCGACATTGGCGAGATGACCGATCACCTGCGCTCACGGGTGCAGGCGCTCGATGAGCAGATCGCCGAGCTCAAAGCCGAGCGCGCGAGCGTGCAGGAGCGCCTGAGCTTTTACGACGAGGCGGTTTACTGGCGCGAGCGCGAGGGCAGGCCGGAGCTCAAGCAGTTTGAGCGCCGCTACGTGGTCTTTGAGGAGTTTCCAGGCGATATCGAGCGTGGCCGCTCGATGCTTCACCCCACGCTCATGCGGGCGATTCTGCGCATGCGTACGTTGACGGGCACGCGCCCCATGCGCGGCTGGGGCGCCATGCTACGTCGCGAGGCACTGCATTCCGACGACCCCATCGCCGGCGCCGGCTCCTTTGCCGTGCTGCCGCGCGGTGCCGAGGGGCTACTGCCGAGCGATCCCGCCGAGCTGGCAGAGATCGGCATCGAAGTGCTGCCCGAGGGCACGTATCTGTGCATGAGCCGCTGGGGTATGCCGTACGAGCCCGAGGGCATCCGCGCCATCGTTGCCTGCATGGACGAGCACGCGCTCCAGCCCATCGGCAACGCCTTCGACTTTTGCTACCTCGATACCACGAGCTACGACGAGTCCCACCAAGAAGACTTCTGCTGCATCCAAGTCCCCGTTGTCCTCAAATAACTTGCGGTGAAATAGTTCCTAAATAGCCTGAGTAATCGCACAAACGGGAACTATTCCACCGCAACTTCGATGTGACAAAGAGATAGTCCCTTTGTCACATTGACGAGCGGCACCGCGAGTTTGTTTTAAAGCGGAGGAGGCGGCTCATTTCTTATAAACTCGCATTATTTGCAAGTTTGTAAGGTAACATCTTATAAACTTGTAAAATCTGCAAGTTTATAAGATGTTACGTCTGGCCGGGCGCTAGGGAGACTCTATGAACATCATTCGCCGAAGCCGCTATCTTGATCGACTCATTGCTTTTCAGGATACCGACCTCATCAAAATCGTGACGGGTATACGCCGTTGCGGCAAATCCACGTTATTGGACATGATGAGGGAGCACCTGGCGCAACAGGGGGTGCCGGCCGAGCGTTTGCTGACCTTTAAGATGGAATCTCTAGAGTATGCGGGGATTACAGATTACCTGACGTTTTATCGCATGGTTCGGGAGCGCGTTGACGGTGTCGATCGCCCCTATCTGTTCTTTGACGAGCTCCAGAATGTCGAGGGCTGGGAAAAGGCGGTTAACTCGCTCCGAATCGATTTGCCGTGCGATATCTATGTCACGGGCTCCAATGCCTTTTTGCTATCGAGCGAGCTTGCAACGCTTATCTCGGGCCGGTATATCGAGGTCAAGATGCAGCCGCTCACGTTTGGCGAGTATCTTGATTTTCGCTCGATCGATGCGGTCGTTGCCGAAGGGCTTGACGAGAGGGCCGAGCTCGTTTCCAAGACGGGCGATCGCCTTAATTCAAACACCGTGCTCGAGCAGTACATAACCTATGGCGGCATGCCGTTTCTGGCTCATGACGAGCCGAGACGCGAACCGTGCCGCGACTACATCCGCAGCCTCTATCAGACGATTGTCGCGCGCGATATCCTATTGCGCGCGACGCGTAGAGGTCGCGGAGCTATCACCAAGCGCGACGTTCTCGAGCGGCTCTGTGCGTATCTGGCAGACAACATCTCCAATCAAACCTCGGTCAACAAAATCGTAGGGACGCTCAACGAATCATCGGGCGGTAAGACCAACGCATCGACGGTGTCGGCGTATATTGACGCTCTGGAAGAGACGTACCTGTTTACCAAGGTAAAAAGGTATGACGTCAAGGGGCGGGAGCTCCTCAAGACAGGCGGTAAATATTACATAGCCGATACGGGAATCCGCAGCTATCTTGACGGATATAGAGGCAGCGATAGCGGAAGGATGCTCGAGAACGTTATCTACAACCAGCTTGTCTTTGAAGGATACGAAGTGTTTTGCGGCCATCTGCGCGCGGGGGAAATCGACTTTGTCGCAATCGGCGAGGGATCGGACCGTAAATATATCCAGGTTACCGAACGGATCGATGCCGAGGCGACCAGAGAGCGCGAGCTGCGACCGCTCAAACTAAACACGCTGGGAAAAATCCCTGATTCGTACGAGAAGATCCTGATCGTCAGGGATGGTGAGCATCCAACAGACATCGACGGCATCAGAATCGTAGGGGCGGTCGACTTCTTGCTGAGAAACAAGATCGCCCACGGCTAAACGCAAAATGTGACAAAGGGATAGTCCCTTTGTTACATTCCATGCGAGCCGCCGTGCCATCTGGGGGTATAAGGCTGGCAAGTGTTTATTTGCGAGGCCAAGGGGGCGCCCCGTATGGATATTGATAACTTTGAATGGTGGTATAGCGAGGGCGAGGCTCCGGACGAAGAGTGGGACGAGCCCGCGCCGCGTGACGTGTCGAGCGACGAGGACGAGACCGGCAACGTCGTCGCCGCCGACTCGGACGCCGCCCTCGACCCCGTCGAGCCCCTAACCTTTGAACAGGCCTGGGCCCAGGCCGAGGCAGACGAGGCAAAGGCCGATGCCACGGCCACGCTGGGTGAGCCAGCCGACATGTCCATCTCGCCGGCAAAGACCCCGCAGCCGCGCCACACCATCGACCCCGACAGCACGGCATCCTTCAGCATTCTCGACGTGCCCTCGCAGGGTGCCCAGGCGCCCGCGCCCACACGTCGCCCCGACCTGGCTCGCGAGGAAGACGCAGGCCGCCGCTCTCCGCTCGGCCCCATTCTCATCGCCTTCATGGCCGGCGTTATCGCCTGCTCGGCAATCGGCAGCATCTGGGGCCATGTCGAGCAGCAGCGCAAAGACGCCGCCAAGGTCGAGATGTCTGTCGAGCAATCGCTCAGCCGCACGCGCTCGGTACATGTGTCGGTCGAGGTCAAGGACGGCGCGACATGGGACACCGCGCGCGGCGACAGCCAAATGCTCGTCCATATCGTGGGCCGCACACTCAGGGGGCAGGCGATCGACGAGTACCAATACGTCAATTCCGAAGGTGACGGTATCGAGCTCAAGCCCGGCGACTACGAGCTTACGGTCGACGAGCCGCCCGTCGCCACCGATGGCACGCGCTTCCGCGCTTCAAAGCGCATGGTTCCCGTGAGCTTTAACTCGCAGGCGCCCGATACGGTCGACAGCACGCCGCAGGGCGGGTTCGACCTTTACGCAATCGCTCAATAACTGCGCCTGCCGCTTCTCCTTGCCGCCAAGAGTGGGACAATAGCCCTCGACACTGTTGTTTACTTTTGGAGGAAGTAGCATGTCCACCGTCACCACCATCAAGCGCGGCGGCCTCACCGCGGCCATCGATTCCATGGGTGCCCAGCTCACGAGCCTCGCCCTCAACGGCAACGAGTATCTGTGGCAGGGCGACCCGGCCTTTTGGGGCAAGCACGCGCCCATTCTGTTCCCCATCGTGGGATCGCTGCGCAACAACACGGCGACGTCTGCGGCTGGCACCTGCGAGATGCCGCGCCACGGCCTCGCGCGCATCGTCGAGCACAAGCTGGTCGAGGTCTCCGAGGACGGCTCGTCCGTCACCTACGAGATCGCCGACACGCCCGAGTCGCTCAAGGCTTTCCCCTTCCACTTTAAGCTCAACATGACCTATGCCCTGACTGGTGACGCCACGCTTACCCAGACCTTTGCCGTCACCAACACCGGCGACGTGGACCTGCCGTTCTCGGTGGGCGGCCACCCCGCGTTTAACGTGCCCGTCCCCGGTGCCGAGGACGAGACGTTCGAGGATTACGAGCTGGCATTTACCGAGGCTTGGACCAACGAGGCCCCCATCATCACGCCCGATGGCCTCATGACGTTCGAGGGCAGCTACAAGGCCCCCGATAACTCGGACGTGCTGCCCATCACGCACCGTAGCTTCGATAACGACGCCATCATGTTCACCGATACCCCGGGCTCCACGCTCACGCTGCGCGGTCGCAAGTCGGGCCACGGCGTCAAGATCGACTTTGAGGGCTTTAAGTACATCGGCGTGTGGTCTGCCGCCAACGACGCTCCGTTTGTGGCGCTCGAGCCCTGGACCGGTCACACCACCATGGACACCGAGGACGACGTCTTTGAGCACAAGGTCAACACCATCACCTTGGCTCCCGGCGCTACCGATAAACGTAGCTTTAGCGTCACCCTGCTCTAGAGGTTCCGCCGTTCTAACGAACGGCGGACCGGTCGACGCTGCGCGCCACCCAGAGCGACAATTTGTCATTCAAAAGGCAAGGCATGACCAGAAGGTCTATGCCTTGCCTTTTTCATGCCAACTTGTTCGCTCTGGGTGGCGCTCGCTGGCATTGTCAAAACATCGGCGTCGCCGTTTCCGTCAAGGGCTTGGTGCATGGGGGATAGGTTGCTTTGTGCCAATCGTCCTCGTGTGCCTATTAATTTTTCGCGCACATGCTGCGCTGCTGGTTGTTGACGTATATCCTGTCTTATTGTCAGCAAAACGAAATAGGGAAGGCATCAGATGCAACCTCGACTACAGCGCGACGCGCATACCCAGCCGGTGTGCAGCCGCCGCATCTTCTTGGGTAGCGCCCTCGCTGCGAGCGCGACCGTTGTTTTTATTCAAAATTTGCCCCTGGGGGTGCCGCGCAGCGTCGACCGGTCCGCCGTTCGTTAGAACGGCG